>CAZMXJ010000042.1:0-7223 GCA_964570235.1 uncultured Clostridium sp.
ATTTTGCATGCTGACTAGCCATTGAATCAACTATTCTTATAAATGCTTCATAGCTATGCATAAAGCCATGTCTTCCTGTAAGTAAATATCCTTCAAGCCATCCTTCACATAAATGTTCAGAAAGCATAGAATCCATTACTCTACCATCATTATCTAAAAATTCATCGTTATCATATCTAATCGCATTCCACTGTCTATTTGTAACATCAAACATATAATTAAATCTATTAGATAGTGCTTCATCTGGTCCAAATACTCTAAAGTTTCTCTTATCTTCATTAAGTTTTATAACATCTCTTATATACGCTCCTAACTCCTTTGTATCTTGAGCAATAGTATCACCCGGAACATCTACTTTAACTCCATACTTTCTAAAATCAGGTGTTACGAGTTCTTCTAATAACTTACCACCATTCGCATGTGGATTTAATCCCATTCTACTATATCCTTTAGGAGCAAAGTCTTCTATTTCAGGTAGTAGTCTTCCATCTTCATCAAATAATTCTTCAGGATGATAACTTTTAAGCCATCTTTCTAGTAATGGCACATTAGTATCATCATCTGGATTTATTACAATTGGAACTTGGTGTGCTCTAAAAGTATTTTCAATTTGTTTTCCATCTACTTCTTTAGGGCCAGTCCATCCCTTTTTTGTTTTTAATATAATCATTGGCCATATTGGTCTTTCTGTATTGTTATTAATTCGTGCATTACTTTGTATATATTTAATTTTTTCTATACATTTATCTAAAGTATAAGCCATCTTTTGATGAAGTTCTTCATTAGTATTACCCTCTACTACAAATGGTACATATCCACATCCTTTAAAAAATGATATTAATTCTTCATCACTAATTCTTGCAAATACAGTTGGATTTGCTATTTTATAGCCATTTAAGTGTAGTATTGGAAGTACTGCTCCATCAGTTTTTGGATTTATAAATTTATTAGAATGCCAACTAGTCGCAAGAGGACCAGTTTCAGCTTCTCCATCACCTACTACACATGCTGCTATTAAATCTTTATTATCAAGTACTGCTCCATACGCATGTGCTAAACTATATCCAAGTTCTCCACCTTCATTTATTGAACCTGGTGTTTCAGGTGCTACATGGCTAGATATTCCTCCTGGAAAACTAAACTGTTTAAATAGTTTTTTCATTCCATCAATATCCTTTGATATATTTGGATATATTGCACTGTAACTTCCATCTAGATAATCTTGTGCTACCATGGCATTTCCACCATGACCAGGTCCTGAGATATAAATCATATCTAAGTTATATTTCTTTATGACTCTATTTAAGTGAGTATATATAAAGTTTTGTCCTGGAACTGTACCCCAGTGGCCAACTATATTTTTCTTTATATGGCTTCTTTTTAAAGGTTCAGTTAGAAGAGGATTATCTAAAAGATATAATTCCCCTGCTGATAAATAGTTAGCTGCTCTAAAATATTTATCTATAATATCTAATTCTTCTTTTGATAATACATTATATTCTTCCATAACGCCTCCTATTTAAAACTCATTTCTACTGCAACTGCAACTGATACAGTCGCACCAACCATTGGATTATTTCCCATACCAATTAATCCCATCATTTCTACATGTGCTGGTACTGAAGATGAACCTGCGAATTGTGCATCTCCATGCATTCTTCCCATTGTATCAGTAAGTCCATAAGATGCTGGCCCTGCTGCTACATTATCAGGGTGAAGTGTTCTTCCTGTACCTCCGCCTGATGCTACTGAAAAATAGTTTTTTCCTTTTTCAATACATTCTTTTTTATATATTCCTGCTACTGGATGCTGAAATCTAGTTGGGTTAGTTGAATTACCTGTTATAGATACATCAACATCTTCAAGTGCCATTATACTAACGCCTTCTCTTACATCATTTGCTCCATAACAACGAACCTTACTTCTTTCTCCGTCTGAATATTTTATTTCTTCTATTATATTAACTTTGTCATTAAAAAAATCATATTCAGTCTTTACATATGTAAAACCATTAATTCTAGATATTATTTGCGCTGCATCTTTACCTAAACCATTCAAAATAACTCTAAGAGGTTCTTTTCTTACTTTATTAGCATTATTTACAATACCGATCGCACCTTCTGCAGCTGCGAAAGATTCATGACCAGCTAAAAATGCAAAACATTTAGTTTCATCACTCAAAAGCATAGATGCTAAATTACCATGTCCAATACCAACTTTTCTATTATCTGCAACACTTCCTGGGATACAAAATGCTTGCAATCCTTCTCCTATCTTCTTTGCTGCTTCACTTGCTTTTGTACAATTACATTTAATAGCTATTGCTGCACCTAATGTGTAAGCCCAACATGCATCTTCAAAACATATTGGTTGAACACTTTTTACTATTTTTCCTGGATCAAATCCTCTTTCAGTACATATCCTTTTAGCGTCTTCAAAGTCTTTAATACCATACTTTTCCATTACTAGCTTAATCTCTTTAATTCTTCTATCGTAACTTTCAAATAGTTCCATAATTATTCCTTTCTAGGGTCAATTTTCTTAACCGCTTCATCAAATCTACCATATGTACCACTAGATTTTTCTATAGCTTCCATAGCAGGTATACCACTCTTTATATATTGCATCATCTTACCTATATGTACATACTTATAGCCAATAATTTGATCATCTTTATCAAGACCTAGTTCAACAACATAGCCTTCTGCTAAATCTAAGTATCTAGGGCCTTTTTCTCTAGTTGAATAAATAGTACCAACTTGACTTCTAGTACCTTTACCTAAATCTTCAAGACCCGCACCTATCGCAAGCCCACCATCAGAAAATGCTGATTGACTTCTTCCATAGACAATTTGTAAGAATAATTCTCTCATCGCAGTATTAATCGCATCACATACTAAATCAGTATTTAATGCTTCAAGCAGAGTTTTTCCTACTAATATCTCTCCTGCCATAGCTGCGCTATGAGTCATCCCACTACAACCTATAGTTTCAATCAATGCTTCTTCAATAATTCCATTTTTTATATTTAAAGTTAACTTACATGCACCTTGTTGTGGAGCACACCTTCCTACACCATGAGTTAAACCAGAAATATCTTTTATTTCCTTTGCATATACCCACTTACCTTCTTCAGGTATTGGTGCAGGTCCATGACTAATCCCCTTAACAGGACACATCTCTTCTACTTCTTTTGTATATACCATAATTCCTCCTATCATATATATTGATTATACAACAAAATATATAAATAAACTATAAATAAAAAGAAAAAAGTACCATTTCTAGTACTTAATAAATATATCTTATTTAACTTTAACATTATTTTTAGATTTAAATTGTCTATCCATAAATTTAAAGTATTCACTTTTATTTCTTGCAATAGCCATAGATATTAGATCAAAATCCTTGTTTAATAATAATCTAGGAGATAATGGGTCAAATTCTTCTTCAGTTAATCCATTTTTAATATATATCTTTTTAATAAAAAACAAGATATCGCCTAAAACCATTCGTATAAATTCATCTTCCTTGTCAAGTGAATCTATTACGCTATATAGTTCATTAATACTTATATTACCCTCATCTATAACTGGTAATTCAATACTTTCATTAGAAACTTCTTTTACTTCAACTTCATCAACCATATTATTTTGAACTCTATGACTTATTGTTATGTATTCACTATCTTTATATACTTCTAATATGTGAAGATTATCTTCAATAATACCTTTTAATATAATTGTTGATAATACATCTTTAGATGTTAATCTCTTATAATTTTTTATATCAATTCCACGGGGCATATATTTAGATATATAAACACTCATATTTTCTATACAAATTCCCTTGAAATATGAAATAGGCTTATCAAAAGAAACTTCATTTACTACATACACCACACTATCATCAACTACATATGCAGTTCTATTAAAAGAATCATCTTCTTTTATTTTGTCATTATCACTATAAGTATATGTTTGTTCAAATGAGTTACTGTCACTTACCTTTACAACTCTAGTTAATAGCGGTTCATACATTTCATAACTATTAGACTTTAAATATCTTATAGTGAGTTTTCTACCACTATCTAAGAGTGTATCTTCACTAATAGATTCTTCTTTCTCAAACACTAATGCATATTCATTTTCTTCAAATATCATTCTTGTAATTATAGGCTTAACGTCTCCTATATTATATATTCTTTCTAAATATCTTTCATCACTTATCTCATCTACAATTATAAATCTTAATACATCTCCATAATAATTAAGCATATCACAATTATTAGTATAAAAAGACTTATAACTTACTCCATATCTTTCATCTCTGATTTCAATAGAAAGATTATCGACATCTATATTTAAAACTTTATAATCTTTAGTTCTTTCATAATGCACATCTATATTAAAGAATTTACCAAGTTCTATTATATATTTACTCCTTGTACTTTCATTTAAGTAACCATTATACATATTTTCTAATAATTTCTTTAACTCATCTATTTTTAGGCTATACATACTACTTCACCTTCTTATTTTTGTTATAGTATAACATACTTTTATTCATACAACAAATAGCAAAAATAGAATTACAATAAAGCTATAATTCTACTTTCTTTCTATATTATTACTTATTATGCATTCTATTTATAAAGTTAGAAAAAATTGATTTAGGTCTTTTAACTTTTTCTTGAGATTCTAGTTTCTTCTTTTTATCTAGATAAATCTTATTTCCATCTTCATCTTCATAATATGTTCTTGATATATAAACATATTCTCCTGTACCAATTAACTCTGTTCCTGTTAAATTAGTTAAAGTCAAAATAGGAACTATTTTATCTAAATTAATTATTGCCCTACCAATACATCCTTTGAAACTACAACTATTTAAATTGCAACCATCAAAACATGCATCTTCATAAGATTCACTTATTTCATCGTATCTTCCAACTAATATTACACCATCAAAATTTACAAAAGACAAATTTTTATCTTTAACCTTTTGTGGGTCAATAATAATTTCACCTTTAAATCCTTCAGTATGCATTCCTATAATACACACATCATCAAATGAACCATTTATATTAATTCCATTTAAGTGAGTGTGACAAAGATTCTTATCTTGAACAGTCTGTGGGTTTAGAGTAAGGTCCCCAATATAACCATCAAAATCTGTACCATTTACTTTTGCGCCTTCTAAAGAACCAGTGATTTTCACTCCATTAAAACTAGTTTTACTAATATCTTTATTTGGTATTCTGTCTATATTAATTTCTACATTTTTTAATCCTTTAAAATAAAAACCTGAAATATGAACATTATCAAATGATACCCTACTCATGTCAGCGCCTATACTTTTTAGTTCGAAAAATACATCCTTAACTATATTCTTTGTTCCATCTTCATTTTGAATAAATAAAATACTTTCTAATAACTCACTATCTAATTCTACCTTATCACTACTTTCTTTAATTCTAGTCATAAGAATTTGTGCAGCTTTTATAATATCATCTTTATCTTCCTTATTATCAAAATATCTAAGCATGCTACTAACCATTTTAACTAATCTTTCTTTATCATATAAAGTCTTTTCTGTATTCATTATATCAACTCTCCCACTACAAATTATACCATGTTTCTTCTTAAATTATCTATTACTTCTTTTTTATTCTATTTCAAAAGTTTTGGTTACTTTATTTAGAATATCTTCTAACCTATTTCTTTCTGATTTTATATCATTAGTCATTCTTCCCTCACTTATCATTATATTAATAATATCTTGGTGTTAAGATAAAACGTAATTGATTAAAACTTATAATAAATTTAAATAAAATAATAGTGAATATTAAAAAAATGTCTTTGGAATTTAAAAAATAATATCATATATTCACGACATTATTTTTTTATAGTTATTATTTATATTTTTAATTTTTTTTCATCATAACATGTAAATTGATTTTTACCACTATTTTTTGATTCATATAATGCTTCATCTGCTTTTTTCATAAGTGTTTCTAAAGATTCATTATCTTTATTAAAAGCACATCCTATACTAACCGTAACTTTATGGTTTGGTAAGTTAATACCCTCATTTATTTCTTTTTTTATTTTTTCACATCTATCATAAATAAAATCATAATCACATCCAGTAAAACCGATAAAGAATTCATCTCCACCAAGCCTACAAACATAATCATTAATTCTTGTATTATTACGTAGAACGGTTGATATACCTTTTATAACATAATCTCCAACATCATGACCATATGTATCGTTAATAGTTTTAAAATCATCAATGTCACAAATAAGCGCAATTTTACATTCTCTAATCCTTTCTAAGATTCTTCTATTATAAAGACCTGTTAAAGGATCAATGTTAACTATATTGGCTAAATAATTTCTTTCATCAATTAATCTATAAATTAATTTTTTTAAGTCACTATCTAAATATTCAATCCCATCAACAATTTTTTGGATATACTTTTCCTCTTCTGACATATAAATCACCTCTTTTAAGAAATACATTGCCTATATTATATAACAAAGTTTTAAAAATTGGTATATAAAATTAATTTTAATGCTTGAATTATTAAATTTTAAATGTCGATTGGATTGTTAAGTTCACTATTAAAATTTATAGCATCCATAAAAAATTCAGTGGTTTCAAACTTACCATTATTATATAGTTCTAATATTTCATCTTTAGTTGCCCATTTAACATCGTTAACTTCTTCTTTTTGAATAGTTACTTTTTCTAGTGGAACATAATACCCGAAAATATAAACATCTAATATATCTGGACAATTCTTATAATATCTGATTGTTGAACCTACAAATGCATATGGTGCATTACTTATATCGATTCCAAGTTCTTCTTTTGCTTCACGAATAGCGCATTTGTAAGTATCTTCCCCAATTATTGCAGAACCACCTGTACACTCCCACATTAAAGGATGTGATTTCCATTCTACTCTTTGACTAATTAAAAACTTTCCTTCACTATTTCTAATCCATGCATTAGATACTAAATGGTACTCATCATCACTTAATTTAGTACCTCTTTCCGCTTTTCTTTCTAACATATTACGATTTCTATCGTATAAATCCCACATTTCTTTCATATTAATTTTATCCTTTATTTATTTAATTTTAATAATTCTTTTGACATATTTTCTAAATTATCATATAAGTAGTTACATAAATTTGTTCTAAAAAATGCAA
>CAZMXJ010000043.1:0-7047 GCA_964570235.1 uncultured Clostridium sp.
ATACCATTCATCATAATTTTTACTTTTTTAGCATTTGTTCTTTTCGCAATATCTATAATTTCTTCTTTTAAGTTTTTGGTAAAATCTTTAAAATCAAAATCCGCAATTTCATAATTAAAATCTAAATTAACTATAAGAAGAATATTATCATTTTCATATTCTGCATTATATTTAGTTATCATATTTTCACCATTAATTAGTATCTATAATTAAATTTAAATTATGTAAAAATATTAAATTAAAGAACATATAATTGAGTGGTGATTATATGTTTTTTAAATCAATACATAAAAGAATTAAAATAGTACTTTTAATTATTGTAACGCTTTTTATTGTTGTTATATTAAAAGTAGGATATATACAATTATTTGAGTATAATAAATTAAATGATTTAGCAACTGACTTATGGAGTAGGAATTTACCCATAGAGGCATCTAGAGGATTAATATATGACATCAATAATCTTATTATTGCAGATAATATTACAACAACATCTTTAGTATTAATTCCAAATCAAATAAAAAATAAAGAACAAGTTGCAAAAGATATATCAGAAATACTTGGAGTTAGTTATGAAGAAATGTACAAGCATGTATCAAAAAAAACATCTATTGAAAGAGTACATCCAGAAGGAAGAAGATTAAGTTATGATATAGCAGATAAAATAAATAGCTTAAATTACGATGGAGTTTATTTATTAAAAGAAAGCAAGAGATATTATCCATATGATACACTTTTATCACATGTAATTGGATATGTTGGAATAGATAATCAGGGTTTAAGTGGGCTTGAACTACAATATGATGAATATTTAACAGGGGAATATGGCTCAATTAAATATTTTAGTGACGCTAAAGGAAATAGACTTCAAATGAGTGAAGTTTATGAAAAACCTCAAAATGGAATGAATTTGCAACTTACAATTAATCTAAAAATACAAGAAGCAGTAGAAAGAGAACTTGATAATGTAGTTGCAAAATATAATCCTGATAGTGCTTTAGCGCTTGTTATGAATCCTAATAATGGAGAAATACTCGCAATGAGTTCTAGACCTAACTTTTCTCCTTCTAATTATAAAAATTATACTATTGAACAAATTAATAGAAATTTACCAATATGGAGTACATATGAACCTGGATCTACTTTCAAGATAATAACACTTGCTGCATCCTTAGAAGAGCATATAGTAGATTTAGATGATGATACATATTATGATGGAGGTAGTATTCAGGTAGAAAATGCTAGAATTAGGTGTTGGAAAGCAGGAGGACACGGGCATCAAACATACTTGCAAGTAGTAGAGAATTCTTGTAACCCAGGATTTGTTACTATGGGACAAAAACTAGGTAAAGAAGTATTGTTTGGATATATAGATAAATTTGGTTTTGGGAAAAAAACAGGGATAGATTTAAATGGAGAAGCAAGTGGAATATTGTTTAATTTAGATAAAGTTGGACCTGTAGAACTTGCTACTACATCATTTGGACAGGGAGTTAGTGTAACTCCTATACAGCAAGTAACTGCCGTTAGTGCAGCTATAAATGGGGGATATTTATATAAACCATATATAGTAAAAAGAGTACTTGAACCTGAAACTAATAGTATTATATTAGAAAATGATAAGTCACTTGTAAGACAAGTTATAAGCGAAGAGACAAGTAAAGAAGTAAGAAGAGCATTAGAAAGTGTAGTTGCAAACGGTACCGGAAGAAATGCATATATAGAAGGACATAGTGTAGGTGGGAAAACAGGTACAGCACAGAAGGTTAAAAATGGTATGTATATGGTAGGCAATTACATAGTATCATTTATAGGATTTACTCCTGTAGATAATCCAGAAGTGATTGTTTATGTAGCAATAGATTATCCAAAAGGTATAACTCAATATGGTGGTACAGTTGCAGCCCCAGTCGCAAAAGAAATACTTACTGATGCGATAAATATACTTGAAATAGAAGAAGATGAAGATGTAAAAGATAAAGTATATAATTGGAATGATACTAAATATTATGATGTGCCAAATGTAGTAGGATTAGAAAAAAAAGATGCAATAAAGATGCTTAAAAACTTTACTATAACATATACAGGAAATGGAAAATGTGTAAAAGAACAGTCACCAGAAGCTGGGAAAAGAATAAAAGAAGGAAGCAAAGTAAGAATACTTCTTGGAGATTAATATTATTTGAAGTATATCTTAAGTGCATAAGTGAAGAAAAAGCATAAATATAATGCGGTCAGGAGTTAAAGTGAATATAAAAGATGCAGAAATGCACGAATTGTAAGTCAGACAATTTTGATTTTGTTCTGTTTATTACATTAATTATAATAACAATAAATATATTTGATGTGTAAGAAATTAAAGATTGATATTAAATTTTTTCTTTTCATCATTTTATATTTTAATTTAAATATACTTATAGTAGAAAATAAATAAATAATATAGTATAATTAAATATGTTAAAGTGGAGATGATGAAATGTTAATATTAGCAAAAGCAGTTTTATCCTTAATGATAGGATTTTTAGTATCGATAGTTTTAGGAATGATAATAGTTCCTATTTTAAGGCGTAAGCACATACAGCAAAGAGTGAGTGTCTATTTAGAAGATGCGCATAAGAAAAAAGATGGAACACCTACGATGGGTGGAATAATATTTATAATAGGAGCATTTATATCAATATTAACATTGCTCGTGTTTAATAAGATTGAATTTACACCTAATTTATTTATAGTATTATTTGTATTTGTTAGTTATGCTGCAATAGGATTTTTAGATGATTATTTAAGCATTAAGAGAAAGACAAACGTTGGACTTACGGCTGTACAAAAAATATTTTTGCAACTAATAGTTGCGTTAGTATTTTTCTATATATATATGAAAAGTGGTAATGAACCTTTATTAGAAATATATACTCTTAATGTAAAATTGGATTTAGGCTGGTTCTATGGTTTCTTTATACTTTTTGTATTATTAGGAGGCTCTAATGCAGTTAATTTGACTGATGGACTAGATGGACTTGCGGGAGGACTATCTGCAATAGCATATCTAGCCTTAGGTATAATTGCATGGGGTTCTGGATGGGTAGCAGGTTATCAAGATATAGCAATATTTTGTTTTGTAATAGTTGGCTCTCTTCTAGGATTTCTATTATTTAATGCATATCCAGCAAAGGTATTTATGGGAGATACAGGTTCCTTGGCACTAGGTGCGACACTTGCAACTGTTGCAATAATTACAGACCATGAGATTACATTACTTGCCGTAATGGGAGTATTCATAATAGAAACACTATCTGTCATACTACAAGTTATATGGATTAGATTTTTCCACAAAAAACTTTTCTTAATGACGCCTCTTCATCATCATTTTGAAAAGTTAGGAATACACGAAAGAGAAATCGTAAAAGGATTCTGGGTAGTAGGTTTTGTACTTGCAATGGCATGTATCGCATTTGGAGTGTGGATATAGTGAAAAAAAATAATATAGATTTGATTTTATTCTTTGCAGTAGTTATTATCTCAATATTTGGAGTTATGATGATATATTCTTCTTCAAATATTTGGGCTGAATATAAATTTGATGATGCATTTAAATATTTAAAATCGCAGTCTATATTTTTAATAGTAGGATTAATATTAATGATTATAATATCAAAAATACCATATACGTACTATTTAGATAAAGCAAACATCATATTACTTGTTTGCTTTTTTCTTTTAATTTTAGTATTAATACCAGGAATAGGAACAGTAAGAAATGGTAGTAGAAGTTGGTTTGGTATAGGTGGTTTTGGAATACAACCTAGTGAATTTATGAAACTTTCTCTTATAATATTTGTATCTAAATATTTATATAATAACGATAAGAACATGAGTAATATTAAAAAGGGTGTATTACCAATACTTGCTGTAACTCTTGTTGTATTTGCTCTTATTATGTTACAACCTGACTTTGGTACAGGTGTAATTATAGTAATGAGTGTAGTAGGTTTATTATTTATATCAGGTGTTAGTATGAAATTTTTTATGGTAGCAATCGTATTTGGTATAATAGGTGCGATAGGGCTTATTGTAATTGCACCATATAGATTTAAAAGAATATTATCGTTTTTAGATCCATGGATAGATCCTTTGGGTTCAGGTTTTCAAGCAATACAAAGTTTATTTGCGATAGGTCCAGGTGGACTTTTGGGCTTAGGTCTAGGTAATTCTATTCAAAAACATTTTTATCTTCCAGAACCACAAACTGACTTTATATTTGCGATAATAAGTGAAGAATTAGGATTTTTAGGGATTGTAATAGTTTCAGCACTATTTTTAACAATTATATATAGAGGTTTTAAAATATCACTTAATTCAAAAGATAGTTTTTCTAAATATTTAGCATTTGGTATTACTTTTCAACTAGCATTTCAGACATTACTTAATCTCATGGTAGTAGTATCTCTCATTCCTATAACTGGTGTAACTCTTCCGTTCCTTAGTTATGGAGGTTCTAGTTTACTCATTACACTTTGTGAAATGGGGGTACTTCTTAATATAAGTAGATATGTAAATTAGTAAATTATTAAAACAAAAAAGAACAAAAAATTGTTCTTTTAATCATGAACTAATACCTTCGTACCCACTTCAGTATGTTCATCCATTACTATAACATCTTCAAGATTCATATTGACACATCCATGACTACCATTTGTAAGATATATATCACCACCAAATTCGTTTCTTCTATAATTATCATGGAATCCTTCTTCAGAATTATTAAAATGTATAAAATATTTAACATCTAACCTATATCCAGGACCAATCAAAGGTCTATTATATGTTTTTGATAATACTTCTGTATACCCAATATCTGTCTCTGTTCCAGGTTTACCTGTAACAACATCACAATATAGTACTATTTCATTATCATCAACAACTTTTACTTTTTGATCGCTTAAATCTACTTCTATATAGTTATCAGGTAATATTTCAATCATACAATTATGCACATACCCTGTTTGACCATTTTCAGTAACAACATAAGATAAATCTCCATCTGAAAATATACCATTAACACATTGATATTTTGGAATACATCCAATAACTTCTTTATCCATTTTATATGAGTCGTATATTGCAATTGGTTGTTTTGCAAAAGCATAAAATTCACTCTGAGTAAAGTTATCTAATTTAGATGGATATATAACACCATTTTTATCTATAATTTCAATATGTTCTCCTTCATTAAGAGTCTTAGTAGGCTCCATGGTTTCTATTTGAACAACACTCATTTCTTCTTGCTTATCGCTAATATGTTTATAAGATGCATATCCTATTAAAGACATAATAGTAAGCAAAGCTAAAAGTTTTGCTTTTCTCTTTTTACTTTTAAGCCTATTATTTCTTTTTCTAATTTGATTTTTTGAAGTATTTATACTAACTATATTCTTAGATACTTTTCTAATTAAATTCGGATTTAAATAATCATATTCTAATTTATCTTCTTTAATATTTTGAAAAGGTTCAATATTCTTTAAGTCAATAGCTAATAATCTAACTATATTTTCTTTGTTATCAGGAATATTTAAATAGTTAATGTACGATAATATATCACTTCGATTAAACATTTCTTCATACATAATTACAGAGTATATAGTTTTATATGCTTTTCTAATTAAAGATATTTTGCTTTTACAATTTACAGTATTTAGAGTATTTAACTGATTGACTAATATTTTAGTATTTTTAATAATCTCATCAATATTTTCAGTACTAATTTTTGTAATTTGAATATTAATTTTAGAAAATAATAAATATAACTTATAGAAAGGAATTAGTTCATTATTAACTCTTTCTATCAAACTATTGATTTTCTTTATGTACTTTTCATAAATAAATCTTTCATAATCCATTTGAAGATCTTTAGATATCATTTCATCAAACAAAATGGGATTATTATATATTTCATTTTTTATTTGCTCTAATTCTTCTTTATACTCGGAAACATCTAATATTTTACTAATTTTAATAAGAGTTTTTTCTAATCTTATTACTTTTTCATCAAATTCTTTCTTATGTAATTCAACTTCTATATTTTGCATCTCAAACCCCTTCTTTCATGGTTCAATATAATAGCACTATTTTTAATATTAGTCAAATTTTCTTGACAAATAATATATGTAAAACTATAATTTTGATATATGTTATCAAGAGTGGACGACGAGAATCGGCTCTATGACTCCACAGCAACCTATATTTATAAGGTGCTAATACCGACAAAGTTTAAGTACTTTGGATGATAATTAAAACGAGTTATTATGTCATTGTACTTTTGTACAATGACTTTTTTTCTTGATACATATAGAAGGAGGAAGTATGAAAAAATTTATGACATCAGAAAGTGTCACAGAAGGGCATCCAGATAAATTGTGTGATTATATATCAGATAGTATATTAGATGCTTGTTTAAAAGAAGATTATAATTCAAGAGTAGCGTGTGAATTAGCAGTAGGTAAAAACCAAGTATTTGTTACAGGAGAAATAACTACTAGTGCAAATATTGATATTGAAAGTATTGTAAGGAATGCTATTAAAGAAATAGGCTATAATAAAGAAAATGGTATTGATTACGAAAATTGTAATATAATTGTAAATGTTTCAAGACAATCAAGTGATATAGACCTAGGTACTAATGATGAAGTTGGTGGAGCAGGAGATCAGGGAATTATGTTTGGATTTGCATGTGATGAAAGCAATGAATATATGCCTCTTGCCATATCTTTAGCACACAAACTTACTAAAAGACTTACAGATGTTAGAAAAGAAAATGTTTTAAGATATTTAAGACCAGATGGAAAATCACAAGTAACGATTGAATATGATGGTATGGTTCCTAAAAGAGTAGATACTATTGTTATATCGGCACAGCATGATGAAGATATAGAAATTGAAACGCTTAGAAAAGATATAATGAAACATGTAATTAAATATGTTATACCAAGTAAATTATTAGATAAAAATACTAAATATTATATAAATCCAACCGGAAGATTTGTAATAGGT
>CAZMXJ010000044.1:0-6995 GCA_964570235.1 uncultured Clostridium sp.
GTTTAAATGGAGGAATAATTATGGTAAGAAGAATTAGTATGTCTCAAATTAATAGCAAAATTAGACAAGCACAACATAGAGCTGAATCACAAATTAGGCAAGCTCAAAGAAAAATGGAAAGGGAAATAAAACATGAAATACAAAAATCTGTTAATCAATATAAGAGAGAAGTAAGTAGTTGTAAGAGAAAAATCCAATCAGAATTAAGAAAATTAGAAACTTCTACTAATAGAGTGAACATATCTTATTTAAGTAGTGTTCAAAAATTAAATCAATCTTATAATGTTGTGGATGATTATTTTAATACTTTGATAACATCAAATAAAGAACAAGAAATATTTAATTATATTGAAAATGAAAATGCAAATAGTTTAAGTGTTGCAAATGCAATTGAATCACCGGAAACAATTGAAATTGTTGAAATTGAATTGCAAGATAATGGTATTGGTGAAAAATTAAGTATTCTTTCATTAGATTTAAATGATAGATGGAAAGGAGCTCTTTTTTCATTAAATCCTAGCAATCCAGATGCAACACGACATTTTTGTACAAGTACTAGAGAAATATTTACGGACATATTTGATAAATATGCATTAGATAAAGATGTTTTTGAAATATTTCCTGATTGTGAAAAGACGGACAGAGGGAATGCAACCAGAAAATCTAAAATAAAGTATTTTCTTTATAAAAAGGGTATTAATATTGAACCAATAGATGAATTTATTGATAATGATATACAAAATATTTTAGAGCTATATCACACATTGAGCAATGGTACTCATGGAAAAGCTGGGCGATATACTATTGAACAATTAAAATTAATAAAGAAAAGGGTGGAAGACGGTATTAAATTTTTGTGTGAGATAGTTGTTTAACATTATAGGAGGGATTATTTTGTGAAAGATAGAGCAAGAAGATATTTTTTATTGGGAGACCAATATTTAGAAACGTCAAAATTGCTATTGGAAACTTTAATTAATAATAATAATTCAAATGCTGGTTTTGGTTCAACACAAGAAGAGGCGTATGAGGAAATGCGTAAAAATGTTTTAAAGAGTGATGCCACTTTGTTAATACCTACTATCTTTAATAGTTATCAAAGTCTTGAGTTGTTTTTAAAAGGTTTACTTTTACTTAATGGTATTGAAGTTGGTAATACTCATGAAGTTAGTGATATGATTGCTAAAATTAATGGTATATATGGAGATAAGTCTGATATTTACAAAAAAATAAGAGCATTTTATAAAGAACAGGTAGATATACTAAAAAATTATAAAAAAACTAATAATATCACAACAACAAAAGAATTATATGAATCATTAAGATATCCTGAAGACAACTCTTTAACTATAAAAGAGTATGATTATTTTGATTTAAAGTATAATGGCGATTTTGGGATTGGAAATTTCAAAGTACTATTGAAAAGGATATGTGAAGTTAAAGAAGTCATTTTAAAAGAGTATCACGAAAAATATTAGTATAAGAATGGAATGATTCCATTTTTTTATGTTATAATTGTATGTGTTCGAGACTTTAAAAAGGAAGTGAAATTTATGGAAAATGTAGAAAAATCGTTCTCAAAAACCAGTATCAACTGAGTAATGGAAGAATAAGAAAAAATCACTTCAAAGACTTATAAATAAAGGAAAAAATATTAAATTTTTTTTACATATTTAAGATTGTTTTTGCTAAGAAGAATTAAAAATATGGAGGTAATGCAAATATAAGAAAAACTAAAGAAAGGAGAATAAAATGGAAGATAATAAATTAATTATATATAAGAATGATGAAGGAAATATAATTGTTGATGCAATATATAAAGATGAAACATTATGGTTATCTCAAAAGGGTATGTCTAAAGTATTTGAAGTAGGTGTTCCGGCAATATCTAAACATTTGAAAAACATATTTGAAGAAAATGAACTAATTAAAAATTCAGTTGTTTCCAAAATGGAAATAACTGCAGAGGATGGAAAAAATTATAATACTGAAGTATATAATTTAGATGCAATAATTGCAGTTGGATATCGCATTAATTCTAAAAAAGCAACTGAATTTAGAATTTGGGCAACAAAAATATTAAAAGAATATATAACTAAAGGTTTTGCATTAAATGATGAACGGTTTATTAAAGGTAATAAATATGATGCAAAATATTTTGATGAATTGCTTGAAAGAATAAAAACAATTAGAGTAAGTGAAAGAATGGCTTATCAAAAAATTACAGATTTATTCATTGCTACATCAACTGATTACAATCCTAAATCAGAAGAAGCATATAATTTCTTTAAAATAGTTCAAAACAAATTACATTATGCTATTTCTGGTCATACTGCAGCAGAACTTATTTATTCTAGAGCAAACAGTAATAAAGATAATATGGGACTTACATCTTGGAAAAATTCTCCTGATGGTTTAATATATAAATATGATGTTGTAGTTGCTAAAAATTATTTAAATGAAGAAGAACTTAATAAATTAAATGATTTAACTAATATATTTTTAGCTTTTGCAGAAGATGAAGCAAAGGAAAGACATGTTATGACCATGATTGATTGGATAAATGCAACGGACGATTTATTAAAATTTAGAAGAAAACAAGTTTTAAAAGACTCTGGAAAAATATCGCATAAACAAGCTATAGAAAAGGCAGAATGTGAATATGAAAAATATAGAGTTATACAAGATCAAAAATATATATCTTCTATGGATGAATTTTATAATAAATATTTAGAAGAAAGTAACAAAAATTAAAATAGGAGTTGTTGTATGAATTTATTAATAATATGTAGTAAAAAGTTTTATAATAGAATTCCAAATGTAAAAACTGAATTAGAAAAAAATGATATAAAGGTATTTCTACCTAATTGTTATGACAATCCATCTACAGAAGAAAAAATGTGGAATTTAGGTAGTGTTGAACACCAAAAATTTAAAGCAAAAATGTATAAGCAAAGTGAAGATACAATAAAAAATATGGATGCTGTTTTGGTTCTAAATTTTGATAAAAATACTGCTGATAAAATTCAAAAAAATTATATAGGGGGTGCAACATTTTTAGAAATATACGATGCATTTAGATTAAACAAAAAGATATATTTATATAATGATATTCCAAAAGGCATATTATATGACGAAATTCAAGGATTTGATCCTATTATAATAAATGGAGATTTATCAAAGATAAAGGAGGATTTATGATGAGCGAAGAAAAAATTTTTTCTATTACTTCCATTTCGTGGTATCCAGGACACATGGCAAAAACAAAAAGGTTAATATCAGAAAATATTAATCTAATAGATATCGTATATGAAGTAATAGATGCAAGGATACCATATTCATCAAAAATAAAAGATATTGATACTGTCTTAAAGGATAAACCAAAAATATTAGTTGTTACTAAGATGGATTTATGTGATGTAGATGAAACAAATAAATTTTTAGATAAATATAAAGATGAAGGATATACAGTAATTCCTGCTGATTTAGTTAGTGGAAAAAATGTAAATGAAATAATAAATAAAACAAAAGAAATATTAAAACCACTAGATGAAAAAAGAATATCTAAAGGTCTTAAAAAGAGAAGTTATAGAGCATTAATAGTAGGTATACCTAATGTAGGAAAGAGTACCCTTATAAATAGACTTGTAGGTAAAAAAGTAACTCAGGTTGGAAATAAACCAGGTGTAACTAAGAATTTAAGCTGGGTTAGAATTAATAATGATATTGAGTTGTTAGATAGTCCTGGTATACTATGGCCTAAGTTGGATGAAAATGAAGTAGCGCTTAATCTAGCATCAATGAGTGCAATTAAAGAAGAAATACTTAAACTTAGTGATATATCTATACATATTTTAAATAAGCTAAATGATCATTACAGTGATAAACTAAAGGAAAGATACAATATAGATAATGTTAACAAAGAAGATTATTTAGAAACGTTAGATATAATTGGTAAAAAGAGGGGATGTCTTTTAAAAGGTGGTATAGTTGATTATGATAAAGTATATTCTGTCATAGTAAAAGATATAAAAGATGCTAATATAAAAGGAATAACATTTGATAGATTTTAATCTATCACGATAAGATGTCGGAATGCATGCGTATAGTTTGAGATGCGTATGATTGTAAATTATGTGAGTTCAAGTTTATTTTCTCACACAAGATTGATATAAATTCAAACTTATATGATTTGAGTTTAAAATATAAAAAGAAAGGCTGATTACATTATGAAAGAGGGCTTTTACGATTTGTTAGGAATTTCTAAAAATTCCACGGATTATGATATTTATCGTGCTTTTACAGACTTAATGACTGACGTAGATAATTTTGACGAATTAACCAAAAAGAAATATATTGATGCTTTTATAGTGTTATCAGATATTAATTTGCGTAAAAAATATGATTCTTCTTTAGGACTAAATTATGGAGATGAAGTTCCTTGGTATCATTATACATATTTTGAAAATGGATGGAATTTTTTTGATATTAATGGGAATTTAGGCGGTAATAAGAATCTTACTGAACTTATAGAAAACATAAAAGGAAGTTCAATTAGATCTTCTGTTTCACAAGATGCATTTTTTAGTGAATATGAATTATTGGTTGAATTAGCAAACTATACTCAAAAACGTATTGAAAATAAGGATTATGTACCATTAGCTTCTGAAAATGAAAGTTGTATAGGTTTATCAGATGAAGAAAAATTTAATTATTTCAAAAAAATATATGAAAATTATAAAAAATGTTTTTCTTTTTCACAGGATTTTGCTAAATTAGTTTCATCTAGCAACTATAATTTGATGAATATTGAAGATGCTACAAGAATGAGTGCTCAACAATTGTTGATTTCTAAAAAAGGAGTTTGTACTCATTTTGCATCTTTAATTCATGAAGAATTAAAGGGTTTAGGATTAGAATCTTATTTTTTAAGAATGTCATTACATTTTTGGTATCATCACGTAGTTCTTTACAGAGTAAATCAAAATTGGAATATTTGTGATTTAACCAATGAATATTTATTTGGAAGAGCTGGTTATATAACCACAAGCACGGATTACTTAAGGATCCCATTACAAGAATTTTTAAAAAATAATATGCGTTCTTTAGATACTTGTATTATTCCAAAATTAGCTGGAGATGATATATTAGGAGAAAATAGTATTAACCTTAGGGAATTTATAGAATATAGATTAAATGATCAAGTACATAATAGTAAATTAAAATGATATACAAATAGTAGTTTATAGAGGTGTTTTATATGGAAGAAGTTATTAAAATAGAAAATTTATATAAATCATTTGGTAATGTTAAAGCAGTTAATAACTTAAGTTTAAAAGTTAAACGTGGAGAATTATTTGCATTCCTGGGAATTAATGGTGCAGGTAAATCTACAACTATATCAATGATATGTGGTAATTTAAAAATGGATTCAGGTAAGATATATGTATGTGGTAAAGATGTAGAAAAAGATTCATATTTTATAAAGAAACAAATAGGTGTTGTTTTTCAAGATTCTGTATTAGACAAATCTTTGTCTGTTTATGATAATTTAAAATATAGGGCAGGATTATATGGAATAGTTGGAGAAGATTTTAATAAGAAATATATTGAATTAGAAGAATTATTTGAATTAAGAGAATTGAAAAATAAAATGTTATCTAAACTATCTGGTGGTCAAAGAAGAAGAGTAGATATAGCAAGATCAATTATTCATAGTCCCCAAATTTTAATATTAGATGAACCAACAACTGGATTAGATCCAGGAACTAGAAAGAAAATATGGAATATAATTAAAAAATTAAGAAATGATTATAAAATGACTGTATTCTTAACAACACATTATATGGAAGAAGCAGTTGATGCGGATTATATTACAATTTTAGATAAAGGCAGTATAATTGCAGAAGGAACAACCTTAGAATTAAAAAATAAATATGCATCAGATACAATAATTATTTATAATATTTCTGAAGAAGAAGTAAAGAAATTAAAAGTTCCATATAAAAAAATTAGATCTGCTTATAAAATAGAAATTGATAATACTGAACAAGCTACAGAATTAATAATAAAAAATAAAAATATTTTTAAGGATTATGAAATATTAAAAGGTAGAATGGATGATGTTTTCTTATCAGCTACTGGTTATGAATTGGAGGAAAGATAATGAACAAATTTTTGAGTTTAACTAAAAGAAATATAAAAGTATATTTTAGTGATAAATCAATGTTCTTTGTATCATTAATAACTCCTTTAATACTTTTAGTTTTATATTCATCATTTCTTGGTGGTATATTTAAAGATAGTTTCTTATCTACAATACCAGAAGGTTTAAATGTACATAATAAAGTAATAAATTCATTAGTAAGTGGTCAAATATTATCATCACTTTTAGCAGTTAGTTGTATAACAGTTGCATTTACTTCTAATTTGCTTATGGTAACAGATAAGGTGAATGGAAGCTCAAAAGATATTAATATAGCACCTATAAATAAAGGAACACTAAGTTTATCATATTTTGTTGCGTCTTTTATTTCAACTGTTATAGTTAATGCCGTAGCTTTGATTTTATGCTTGATTTATACATATGTTGAAGGATGGTTTTATTCTATAAGTGATATTTTGATTTTATTTGGAGATGTGATAATACTAACGTTATTTGGGTGTGCATTATCGTCAGTAATTAATTTCAACTTAAAATCACAAGGTCAAGTATCAGCTGTTGGAACGATTGTAAGTGCTGGATATGGATTTATATGCGGAGCTTATATGCCTATATCTTCTTTTAGTAAAGGATTGCAAAGAGTACTTTTGTTCTTTCCAGGTACATATGGAACTTCATTAATAAGAAACCATTCACTTAATCCTGCTTTAAATGAATTATCTAATTTCAATGTACCTATTGAAATAGTTAATGAATTAAAAAATGGATTGGATTGTAATGTATCATTTTTTGGTAATAATATTTCAATTAGTAATATGTATTTAATTATGAT
>CAZMXJ010000045.1:0-6982 GCA_964570235.1 uncultured Clostridium sp.
GAAGGAATAGAGTTTGTTATAATTAGAGGAAGTTTTACAGGTTCAGAAAATAAATCATTTATAAAAGACGATAGATTTGAAGAACACTATAGAAATGCAAAAAAAGCAGGACTAAGCGTCGGAGTATATCATTACTCTAGGGCAACAAATTATGAAGAAGGAAAAAAGGAAGCAGAATTCTTGTATAACAATTGCTTAAAGGGTAAGAAATTTGAATATCCAATATACATAGATATGGAAGATGACTATGGTAATATTGCCAATTATACTGAAGCAGCAAAGGGATTTTGTGAATACATAGAAAGCAAGAATGGATATGCTGGAATATACTGTAATTTATACTGGGCAAATAATAAAATAGACTATAAAAGTTTATCAAAAGACTACGACTTTTGGTTAGCATACTGGGGAAAAGAACAACCTAAAAGAAGTAATTATGGAAATTATGGGATGTGGCAATTTGGTGGAAGTACTAACTTAATTAGAAGTAATATTATTGCAAATATGATATGTGACCAAGACTATGCATATAAAAATTATCCTGAAATAATGAATAACATGTACTTAAATAATTTTGAAGAAAAAATAGAAAATGATATTGAAAATAAAAATGATAATACAGTAGATAACGGCGATGATGTCGATAAAAAAACAAAACATAATTTTTTTGATATACTCTATAATGCTGTAAAAAAAATTGCAAACTATCTTATCAAAATTTTTAAGAAAATAAAAATAAAGTGTATATAAACTTATATACACTTTTCTTATTTATTTAATTTTAGATATTCTTCATAAGTAGTCATTTTATCTACATATTTACCATCATCTTTAAAATCAATTATTCTATTTGCAGTAGTTTCAATAAATTCGTGGTCATGAGTACTAAAAAGTATTGCACCTTTAAAATTTATAAGTGCTTCATTCAAACTCGTTATAGTTTCAACATCTAAGTGGTCTGTAGGTTGATCAAGCATAAGAAAGTTTGCTCCACTAAGCATCATCTTAGAAAGCATGCATCTAACTTTTTCTCCACCAGAAAGCACATTAACTTTCTTTAAAACTTCTTCACCACTAAATAACATTCTACCTAAAAATCCCCTAACAAACTCATTATCATCATTTTTTGAATAAGTTCTAAGCCATTCTACTAAATTCTTATTACTATTAAAATAACTGTCATGATTCTTAGGAAAATATGAATTAATTACACTACTACCATATTTAATTTCACCACTATCAGGCATTATCTCACCATTTAAAACTTGAAATAATGTAGTTATTATTATTTCATTTCCAATAAATGCAACTTTATCAAAATTGTTTATTGTTAAATTTAAATTATTTATTAATTTCACACCATCTACACTTACACAAAGATTCTTAGTAGTTAAAACATCTTTACCTAATGACTTATCTTCTTTAAAATTTATATAAGGATACTTTCTACTAGATGGTTTAATATCTTCAAGCACTATCTTATCTAATAGTTTTTTTCTAGATGTTGCTTGCTTACTCTTAGATGCATTCGCACTAAATCTAGCAATAAAATCTTGTAATTCTTTAATTTTTTCTTCCTTTTTCTTGTTACTATCTTTCATTTGTTTTTGAATAAGTTCACTAGACTTATACCAGAAATCATAGTTACCAACAAATAATGTAATCTTTTCATAATCAATATCCACTATATGAGTGCATACTTTATTTAAAAAGTGTCTATCATGACTAACTACTAAAATAGTATTATTAAAATCAATTAAGAATTCTTCTAACCACATTTTTGCTTCTATATCAAGTCCATTAGTTGGTTCATCTAAAAGAAGTATATCAGGATTTCCAAATAAAGCCTGTGCTAGTAATACCTTAACTTTCTCTTTAGTAGGAATATCTTTCATAATACATTCATGATAAGAACTATCTACTCCAAGTCCACTAAGAAGTATAGCCGCATCACTTTCTGCTTGCCAACCATTTAAATCAGCAAATTCACTTTCTAACTCTCCTAGCTTAATACCATCTTTGTCACTAAAATCCTCTTTAGTATAAAGTTTATTCTTTTCTTCCATTATTTCATATAATCTCTTATTACCCATAATAACAACATCTAATACTCTATAATCATTATAAATATTATGATCTTGCTTTAATACTGATAATCTTTCACCCTTACTTATATTAATATCACCAACAGTTGTGTCAATTTCCCCAGAAAGAAGTTTTAAAAAAGTAGATTTGCCGGCACCATTCGCACCAATTATTCCATAACAATTACCTGGTGTAAACTTTATATTAACATTCTCAAATAAAGTCCTCTTACCAAATCTTAAAGAAACATTATTAACTGATATCATATTATACCTCCAAACTAGATTTTACTTCTAAAAGTAATTCTTCAATCTTATCCTTACATTTACCATCTTCATCTAATAGTGGATTATACTCAACAATATCCATACTAGAAACATTTAAATTAGAAATAAGTAGTCTTAGTAATTTCTTTACCATTTTAAAAGAAAGTCCACCTTCAGAATAATATTTACCTTCAACCCCAACATTTACTGCCTTAAAATCATCTTGTTTAATAACATCAAGGTCAAAAGATATATGTACATTCTTAGTCTTAATATTTTTAATGATTTCTTTTACTACACTTTCTATGCCTCTTTCTTCTATTTCGAAATCCATATAACAAGAAATATTATTTTCCTGTATATAACTAATTTCTTCTATTTCATAATTAGAAAGTCCAATAAAATACAAATTACTTATATCCAATTTATTATTACCTATATCAAATCTATCATCACATCTTCCTATACAAACTGATAGTGGAATCCCGTGAAGGTTTCCCGATGGACTTGTTTCATGGTTATGAATATCTGCATGCTGGTCTATATATATGACAGATACATCACCTTCATAATAATCTAAAGATGCACTAATGCTTCCTATACAAGAAGAATGGTCCCCTCCAACAATTATAGGAAATTTATTATTACTTAAACTATCATATACTTCTTTATATAGTCTTTTATTAATTTCCATAACGGGCTCTACAAACTTTAATTTTTTATCATCTTTATGCATAATTGCATTTTCATAAAAAGTATCAACACATTTTTCACACTTAATATTAAATATAGTTTCAAAACTATTCTTCAAATACGAATAAGATAAATCTGCCCCATCAACAAAACATCCATACTTCATAGGTATACCAATAACATCAATCTTTTTCATAAAACACCTCGTTTTTAAAGTATATATTAAATATCAAACTAAATCAAGTTTTAAGAAAATCATAATAAAAAAAGTGTAGTTAGTAAATAAACTAATTACACTTATTAATACACTTTAATACTTCTTCTTTATCATTAAAATGATAACTAATTCCATTTATAATTTGATAATTTTCGTGTCCCTTCCCAAGAATAAGTAATATATCGTTTTTTTCTAAAAGACTTACTCCTTTTTCAATCGCACTTTTCCTATCTAATATAATTTCATAATTATTAGAAATTAGATCACATGTCATATCATTCACAATATTACATGGATTTTCACTTCTAGGGTTATCATTAGTAAATATTACATAGTCACTTAATTCAGTAGAAATTATACCCATATCTTTTCTTTTAGATTTATCACGATTACCACCACAACCAATTATTGTATATACTTTAGCTTTTTTTAATTCATTAACATTTTTTAAAACATTACTTACTGCATCAGGTGTATGAGCATAATCTATAATTGCATATGACTTACCTACATTTATAATTTCCATCCTTCCACTTGGTAGTGCTACTTTATTTAATAATTTAGCAATCTTCTTTATAGAAAACCCCATATTATTAAGTATTATAACTGATATTATTGAATTATAAATATTATATTTACCAGGCATATTTAACTTTGCTTTATAACTTTTATTTTTATATTTAAAACTATATACTACTTTATTAAGATGTAATTTATACTTATAGATTCTGTAATCAGATTCATTAAAACCATAAGTTAATAAATTCTTACATTTAAAAAGCTTACTATTTTTATCATCAATATTTACTATACCTACACCATTATTTTTAACCATACTAAATAACTTCTTTTTAGCATTTAAATAATTATTCATATTATCATGGAAATTTAAGTGATCCTTAGTAAGGTTAGTAAATACAACATAATCATACATTAAACCATATACTCTATTCATTTCTAATGCATGGCTGGAAACCTCCATAACAATTACTTTTACATTATTTTCTCTACACTCATCTATTAAAGAATATAAAGTTAAAATGTCAGGAGTTGTATTATTTAAATCTCTAACTTTATCGTCAATATAAAAACCTAAAGTACCAATATATGCACACTTTACATCTAACATTTTTAAAAGTTCATATATTAAATAACATGAAGTAGTTTTTCCATTTGTACCAGTTATTCCAATTAAGCACATTTCATTAATTAATTTACTATAATTTTTAACATAATCATTTATAAAATCATAAGTTGATGGAACTATCATAAAAGGTACTTCATAACTACCCCTTTCACATATAATATAAGACGCTCCATTATCAATCGCATCTTTAATATAATCATGTCCATCACTGTTAATACCTTTTAATGCTACAAACACATCCCCTTTTTCTATATCTTTTGAATTTGTTTTTATCCTCATATTCATCACATTATAGTGTATGAAAAAAGCATAAATAAGTTAACTATCTATGCTTCTTAAAAATTATTTTCTTTTTCTTTTTACTAAAGTTGGTCCTTGAACGCTATTTATTAAAGGCATTTTTTTCATTGTTCCTGTATGTTCAACTAAACTAGATACATTCTCACCAACTACTCTTGCTATACTTTCTTGATATTGCTTTTTTTGTCTTGAACCTAGTTCTCTTTCCCATTCATAATAACTAGGAATCATAAAACTTTGCATACTACACCCCCTAACTAAGCACATATTTTATCACAAAATATTTATAATATCTATATCTTTTTTTTCTTAAATATAAATTCCTCTTTCCCGTTGATTAGTCTATAAGAGATGACTATAACTGCTATCCATATCAATGCCCAACATAATCCTCCAATTAAAGTAGTTATTTCATCCATCTTAAATATCATTTTAAATATAATCATTACTGAATTTAAATAATAATTCATAAGTAGAAATATAATTAATATATTTGCAACATTAATTTTTTTCTCATTAGATGTACTTAGTAATTTCCCCTTAGAAACTTCTTTAATTGCTAATAAACAAGAAGGAACATATCCTATAATTAAAGTAATAACTGAATACCAAGAAAAATTCTTATAAAATACATAATTAAATACTTCCGCACTTAATGTTATTACTATTCTCATAACAAGTAAAGTTATAAATAAATTAAATATTCTTCTACTTAAAGGGTATTCATCTTTATATAAATTCATCTTTTTATTAGTTAAAAATATTACTATAAAAGAAGCAATACTATATATGATAAGCATTACTAAATTAAAGTAGTAATCATTCTTACTAAAACCTTCAATGCTATCAACTCCACCAAATATTAATGATATTATTGATAAAACTGATAATCCAAATAGTGAAACAAATAATATATTAGAAATTTTTGTTACTTCATTCTTATTTTTAAACATTTTAACACCTCACATTAATTATATAATTTTTGTTTATTTTTATCAACATAATCTATTATAAAAGTCTATACACTAGTTAACTTGCCACATACTATGTTGTAGGAGGATGAAAAAATGAATAACGTAAACAATATGTATTATCAAAATTACAGTAATGTAAATGATATTACAAATATACAAAATGAAGAAATTTTACAAAAAGACTTAACTAGTACAAAAGAAGGCTTTAAAAGAGGAAACATTTTTGCAAATTTATATTGGCCTTATAGAAAACAAACTTATAATTTTGTTCCAAAAAATGATAGGCAAAGATTACTATTAGATATTATGGAAAACGGATTTTACGCGCATGAATTAAATTTATATCTAGATAATTTCCCAAATGATAGAAATAAGATAGAACTTTTTAATAAGTATAATAAAAAAACAGAGTCTTTAATGAAAGAATATAATCAAAAATATGAGCCACTTACTTTGAGTGGAAATGAATTAAAAGAGATGCCTTGGTCTTGGGAAGATAGTCCATGGCCTTGGGAGGGGGTTTAATTATGTGGGTATATCAAAAAAAATTACAATTTCCAATTGATATTAAGAAAAAAGATTTAAAAATGGCAAAAAATATAATGACTCAATTAGGTGGCGCGAATGGAGAATTAGGAGCATCACTAAGATATTTAAGTCAAAGATACTCAATGCCTGACAATAAAGGAAAAGCACTACTTACAGACATAGGGACAGAAGAAATAGGCCATGCTGAAATGATTTCAACAATGGTTTATCAATTAACAAAAGGCGCTACTTTGGAAGAAATGAAAGAAGCTGGATTAGATTCAATGTACACAGAACATGGTTTTGGAATATATCCAACCGATTCAAATGGAGTACCATTTACGGTTGCATACTTTGCAGTTACCGGTGACCCACTTGCAGATTTATCAGAAGACATGGCAGCAGAACAAAAAGCACGAGCAACATACGAAAATTTAATAAACTTAACAAATGATCCAGATTTATTAGCACCATTATCTTTTTTAAGACAGCGAGAAGTTGTACATTATCAAAGATTTAAAGAATTATTTGATGAATATGTAGAAAAAGGGCTACAATAAAAAATCTACTTTTTTTCAAAAAAGCAATTGACATATATAAAAAAAGAGGTATAATTAATTATGCCTACTTATTGCAGGTGTAGTTTAATGGTAGAACTTCAGCCTTCCAAGCTGACCACGTGGGTTCGATTCCCATCACCTGCTCCATAGTGAAATTTGCTCGAACTTTTCGAGTTTAATAAATAACTAATCTAGAAATGGATTAGTTTTTT
>CAZMXJ010000046.1:0-5088 GCA_964570235.1 uncultured Clostridium sp.
GTAAATAATATCTTCTTAAACTTAAACATTACTATTTTTCTAATTCTATTATTTCTTTTATTTTTTTTGAATTTTCATAAGTGATAGTTACTACATCTTTTGAATTTAAGAATGGAATAACATCATTTACTTTTACTGAAACTCTATACATTTCATTATTTTTATCTAATATATAATAATATGTATTACCATCAATAACCGAATTTCTTATGTCTGATATTGTAATTTTATTTGTCTTTAAATTATCTTTATCTATTACTTTTTCATTTCCTAAGTAATTTTGTGCAGCAACCTCTATACCTTTTGAAGAATCAGTTACCACAACCTTTTGATAATCTTTAACATCTACAAATGCATACATTTTTACAAGGCCAGCATCATCTTTTAATGATAATAAATATGTTGGTTTTCCATTAAAATTAATAAGTAGCGGAAATGATGCAGTATACTTCATTTGCTGAACTTGACCTTCAGCGCTTGCCATTGCAGAAAATTCTTCTGCTCCTGCTATCGCATAAAAAGTCGTTTCTTTCGTTCTCATATTAGTCAAAATAAAGCCTATATTTGATTCATCGGATACTACAGAAGTTATACCAGTATACAAATACACATCATCATTCATAATAGTATAACTATATCCCTCAGTAGTAGAGACAACTTCCTTTTGTCCAAATAATGTATTAAAAAATCCATTTTTATACATTCCCCAATCATTTACTTGTTCTATTATTAAATCAGCATTATATACATGATCAACCCAAGTAGGAACATCTTTTACATCATACTTAGTACTTTCTCCAGTAATTGGATTAAATATGATAGCGCCATTAACTTCCCTTCTTAGTCCTACTCCAACATATTTTATAGTTGGTATTATCCAATATGGATTACCATCATTATCTATTTCAAAATTTTCTTCTCCAAATATAGTTGTTGGATATTCAATTCTTAATTTTCTATATAAATTTTCAAAGAATAACGCAGATGGCATGTATTTCATCCCACCATCTAATCTATGTAGTTTAGCTTCTCCTGAAACTGAATTAACAGTTATATAAGCTGGTATACCATTACTTCTATTAGTAAAATACTTTATCATACTTGAGTATTCAAGTGGAGTTACTCTTATTATTTCATCATTATAATTGATTTGTGTATATAAATCAGATACATAAAATTGAGACACTAAGTCAGTCATCTGACCCATTACTCTATCTCCCAACTTTCTACTTGAATTCTTATCTAATAAAGGGATATTACTAAAATCAACTTCTTTTATATCAGATTCAAAATTACCATTTTCATTTACTTTAATACGATTATAATATGATTTAGAATTAAATAAAGGTGAAAATAAAAAGTTAATTAGCAATATAATAGGTATTATGGATAAAATAACTAAAAAGCCATATTTTAGTGCCTTACTTTCTAAGTGAATATAATTTCTACCTCTTTTAAAAGAATTGACAAAAATACTTGGCATAGAAATAATTAAATAGAAAAAAGCTATTAAAATTAAATAGAAATAAAACGAAAATGCGTGTAAGTTAATTGGCGGTAACATAAAATAATATAATATCACAGCAAAAAATATTGTAGTTAAAACTCTCATTAATAAATTCTTTTTCAAAATATCATCTCCTATAATGATTATACAATATTTCAGTAAAATGGTCTATCTATTTTTACTTCATAACAATATTTTTTTTCTTCATCAATAATACTTTTCTTCAAATAATTAGTTATATCTACACTACTATATTCCTTTTCATATGGAACTACACAACTAAATATTATATCAGTATGAGTTGATTTATCAACAATTCTAAAGTCATATATATCTAAATCACTATCCAAGTTTTTAAGAATATTTTTTATATTACATTTTAATTTATCAATTTTAAAATTTCCTACTACAATAGGATCTATATGTATAGTTAAATATATTCCCAATTTTTTAAATTCGCTCTCTATATTATCTATTATACTATGAGCAAATAACATATTAATGTTTGAATTCATTTCAACATGCACCGTAACAAAATTATTATTTACACCATAATCATGTATAACTAAATCGTGTATACCCTCGATATATTCATAAGACAACAACTTTTCTTTTATCTTTATAACATAATCTTTATCTGGAATTGACCCAATTATTTGATTTAAAACTTCTTTTATCATCTTTATACTACTATAAATAACGATAATAGATACCAATAAACCTATATATCCATCAATATTTATATTGAATTCACTTACAAATATTGTAGATAATAATATTCCAATAGAAGAAATTATATCGTTTCTAGAATCAATTGAAATTGCACTTAAAACCTTAGAATTTATTTTATTTGAAAAATTCATATATATTTTCATTTGAACATACTTTATTATAATGGAGATGATTAAAACTATATATGTTAAACTTGTTATAGTTGGCGTTTCTTTATCATATATTCCAACAAATGATTTTTTTACAAACATTAATCCCACAAGAAACATCGATAATGAAATTACAAAACCACATACATACTCGTATCTCGCATATCCATACGGATGATTTTTTGTTGGTTTTTTATTTGATAACTTAAATCCAACGATAGTAAACACTGATAAAACAAAATCTGTACTACTATTAACTGCATCAGTTATAATACTAATACTATTAGACATTAATCCAATAACAATCTTAATAATACTAAGAAATAAATTAGTAATAATTCCTAATATACCTACCAATTTAGCATATTGAAATCTAACTTCATTATTAGAACAGTCCTCACAATTTTTGATGAATATTTTTGATAACATAATTACCCCTTTATAATATTTTATTTTATACATTTTTTTATGCCACAAAAAAACTAGAATAATCTAGTCATAATATTACATAAGAGGAGCAAACAATCTTAATATCGCCTGCCATAAACCTTTAAAAAACTTTGGCGTTGATTCTCCTTTAGTTACAAGTTTTGATTTAATAATAGCACTTTCTAAATCTTTCTTTATATCCTTTAAAATATCAACATCCTGCATAAATACTCCACATTCAAAATGCAAATATAAACTTCTATAATCCATGTTAATTGTTCCAACTGTTGCAACATTATCATCTGATATAAAAACTTTGCTATGAACAAAACCTGGAGTATATTTATATATTTTAATTCCATATTTAATCAAAGTCTCAAAATATGAAGATGTCAAATCATAAACTATCTTTTTATCTGGAATTCCAGGAACAATTATTCTTACATCAACTCCCCTTTTAGAAGCTAGAATTAATGAATTAATCATATCAGTATCAATTATTAAATACGGAGTGTAAATATATACATATTTCTTTGCTTGATTAATTATATTCAAATATATGTTTTCACCTACAACTTCATCATCTAAAGGACTTTCTCCATAAGGCACAACATACCCATTTTGATCATACTTCTTTTTAAAATCGCACTTAAACTTAGTATAATCCAAATCATCTTTCCTATATGAATTCCACATACTTAAAAACATTACTGTAAAATTCCAAACTGCATCTCCCTTAATTCTTATACCATTATCTTTCCAATGCCCATGAGGATGAGTAACATTAATATATTCATCTGAAATATTAATTCCACCTGAAAATGCAGTATTCCCATCAATAATCATCATTTTTCTATGATCTCTATTATTCATAATGACTCCTAAAAAGGGCTTTAATTCGTTAAAGGCAATACACTTAATTCCTTTAGATTCCAATACTTTAGGATAATAACTTGGAAGCATTGCGATACATCCCATATCATCATAAATAACCCTTACATCTACACCATCTTTAGCTTTTTCTTCAAGTATATCGAGTATTCCATTCCACATTTTGCCATTATTTATAATAAAATATTTCATAAATATAAATTTTTTAGCTTTTTTTAATTCCAAAAGCATATCTTTATAAGCGAGTTCACCCAAATCATAATATTTTAAATCATTATTTTTACTTACAGGAAATCCTACATAATCACATATATATTTTAACTTGTCATAATTGTTTTTATCTATTTCATCTCTCACAGATTCATCTTGAACTAAATATTTCTTACTACCTTCAATTTGATTATTTATATTTTTAAGTATCTTACTTCTATGCAAATTCCTTCCAATAATTACATATAGTAAAGCTCCTGCGATTGGAAAAAGCATAATAATTATTATCCAAGGTAAATCATTACTCAAACTTTTACTTTCTTTTATAATAGCAAGAACTAATAAAATACTTAAAACAAAGTATAAAGCCTGTATTATAGCTATATATTTACCCAAAAATAATAAAAAAATTAAAGATAACATTATTTGAAGTATAAGACCAATTCCTACAATTATACCTCTTTTTACTGCCATTACCATACTACTATATCTCCCTTCAAATCTTCAATCCTATTGAATTTATCATATAATTAAGTATATCATCCATCAGTAGTTATTACAATATTCATAAATATATTGATAGCATACATAAACATTGTTAATTTGAATATACTTTTTTAACAAATATCAAATTGTTAACAAACCAAAAAGTAGACTTAATCATCTACTTTTGTGTAATTAAAATTATTTTCTATTTCATGTTTGCTTGTATATTTAATCTACCACTATTATATTCAAGAATTACTTCATAATCGCCATTAATCCACTTATTATTAATAAATTCATACCCCAAATCTTCTAATTTTGATACATAAGAATTATACTTTTCTTCTTCAACATTTCCAATTTCATAAGATACAAAAGACTTACCAATTTCCATAGACTCAACTTGCCCACTAGTAATTTCAGGTAATGCATCACTGAAATTGTTGTTAGGGAGAATATTGGCAACAACATCTGATTTCTTTGGAGTTGTTGGATTTGTCGGTGTTGTTAGATTTTTCAGAGTTGTTGGATTTGTCGGAGTTGTTGGATTTGTCGGTGTTGTTGGTTTTTTCAGAGTTGTTGGATTTTTCAGAGTTGTTGGATTTTTCAGAGTTGTTGGATTTGTCGGTGTTGTTGGATTTGTCGGTGTTGTTGGATTTGTCGGTGTTGTTGGATTTGTCGGTG
>CAZMXJ010000046.1:5188-6922 GCA_964570235.1 uncultured Clostridium sp.
TTGTTGGATTTGTCGGAGTTGTTGGATTTTTCAGAGTTGTTGGATTTATCGGAGTTGTTGGATTTGTCGGTGTTGTTGGATTTGTCGGTGTTGTTGGGTTAGATGATTTTCCTAAAATACTTCTATAATAATTATTAGGGTTATTAGTACCTGTATCTAATTCGTACTGTGCATTGTTATACCTTGTTTCTTCAAATGGTACTTCTATTATTCCATTTGCTAAATTTGGTGTATCTCCCTTTTTCATGTGAATCATATCATTAAGTAATTCACTAGTTATTACCTTATCAACACAATTATGTGCTGGAACCATACCACCATTTTCAACATACCATCCAGTAAATTCATACATCTGAACTTTTGCTCCATTTTCTCGCAGATTATTATATGTAGCTATCTGTCCAGAATTAGTACCATCATTTTCTGGTGACATAATTATAATAGTTGTATCCGCATTAATGAGGGATTGCTTTTGTTCCTCAGTTTGAACCCATCTAGAGTCACCTCCAAATGGTACAAAAACAGAAAACAAATTCGGATGCTCAGAAACTAATTTATATCCAGCGTAAGCACCTAAACTATATCCAAACAATGAAATAGAATTTTTATTAACATTATACTGCTGTTGAATAGACTCAATACATTGGTATGCTGCATTAGTATCCCCACCAACTATAGGTGCGTAAAATATAGCATCCATTTGATATCCTTTATTCATCAAATAAGGAATTCCCTTACTATTTATAGATGATTGAGTCTCACCCTGACCAGCCAAAAAAACAACCATAGGATATTTCTTGTTTGGATCATAATTTTGTGGGATATACAAATAACCAGCTCTAGGTTGAGTAACATAAGTATACCCAACTTTATCTGTTCTTAATTCTGCCAATACATCTAAATCAATATTGCTTTCCGCTAATGATTTCATATTTTTTAATTCGCTTGATATACCATTTATGTCTTCTAAAACAACACCCATCTTAGACAATATAGAACTCAGTTCCATTGACAAAGATGAAGTCGCTGGAAGACTTATATTAGAATCATTACTAGTAACTACAGCAAAACTCTCAGCATTATATGCAGATAATATCGCAGCATCAGTTGATTCTATATTGTACTTAAATACATTACTCATATGACACCTACCTATAAACTATTAAGTTGGTTTTCTAAACCTACTATTCGTTGTTCCAAATCTTTTATTTCTATTTCTAACTTAGTCAAAATATTTTTAAGCTGTTGCGCTACCTGATTTACAGCTTCTGCATGTTTAGTCAAATTACAAAAACAATCTTCACCTGAAATAACTATTCCACTAGAAATTTGATTATATGATCTTTGCAAATATTGTCTTATAACTTGCAAATTTTCTATTTTATTATATATTTGAGTCTTTGCAGTATTGTATGCACTTAAATCTTTCTTTTTATCCGATATTACTCTTTTCAAAGCTTTTATCTTATTTTCTCTAGCTATTCTAGCTTGTCTCTTTTTTTCATCAATTAATAAATCATTACTATCTGTTTTTTTATCACTACTCATACAATAACCTCCAATGCAGTAATATTTTAACTATAAATTATTAATATATTAACAATTTATACTTTACAACAAAAATTATAAATTAATTTATAACTTATTTCAATAAGCCTAAATAAAAAAACAAAATTTAGTTGTAATGATACAATTGATGTGAAACAATTCTATATAAAAAAAGTGATTCAAGTT
>CAZMXJ010000047.1:0-6857 GCA_964570235.1 uncultured Clostridium sp.
GTAAACAAAAAAGTTGACAGAAAAAAGTAATAAGTAAATCATAAATTACAATTTGTGCGAAGGATTGTAAAATTAACAAAAATCTATTCCATAAACACTTAAAACGTGGTATATTATTACTAGCAACGGAAGATTATATGTACTCTTTCGTTATTGGAAAAGAGTTGTAGATAACTACGACACCCGCTCTAATAAAGAAGATAAAGTACCATTGTTAAGTGATGTATTTATTTGGGGACTTGTTAATAATATTAAATTTAATGTAGAAATTAAACCTTACTACGAAGATAGATTGTTAGTAGAAAATACTATTAAATTAGTTAAGAAATATCATTTAGAAGATAGAGTTGTGTTAACATCATCTAAGTATAATATATTAGAAGAAATAAAAGAAATAGATAATAAAATTGCTACCGGATACATAATGAGTTTTGCTTATGGAGATATATTAAAGTTAGATAAAGCGGATAATTTTAGTATTGAGGCTTCATCTATAAATAAAGAATTTACATAATAGTGGAAAAGAAGTATATGCTTGGACGGTTAATAGTAAAGATAGTATTAATAAGATGTTAGATTTAAATGTAGATAATATTATTACCGATGATGTTGATTTAGCCCGAAAATTATTGTTTGAAAGTAAAAGTAGTAATTTAATATTTTTATATTTAAAATGGATAGAAAGAATATTTAGATAATTGGGTTTTTGATTATTTATAGCGACTGAGGTGTTAGAAGTGAAGTATGTAATAAAAAATGGCGCAGTTAGTATTAATGGTGAGACAATATTAGAAAGTATTAACCTAGAGATAAACGAAAAAAGTCATATTGGGATAGTAGGTAAGAATGGGGCCGGTAAAACCACACTTTTACGCAGTATTGTTGATAATTCAATGTTAGAAAGTGGTATAGATGATACTCTTTTTCAAGTAATTAAACAAGGTAATCCCAGTATAGGTTATTTAAAACAAATTGAGTTAAATGATAATAATACTATGTTAGAAGAAGTAAGAAAGCCTTTTATAGATATTATTAAAATGGAAGATAGACTAGAATACTTAGTTAATGAAATGAATAGTCGTGATGATATAAAGTTAGTGGAAGAATATACAGCATTAGAAGAAAAATTTAAAAATAATGGTGGTTATACTTATAAAAAAGAGTATGAAGTATTAATTAAAAAGTTTGGCTTTAAAGAGGAAGATAAGAGTAAGTATTTAAGTGAATTTTCGGGTGGTCAAAAGACAAAGATTGCTTTTATAAAGATATTACTTAATAAACCAGATATATTACTTTTAGATGAACCGACTAATCATTTAGATATAGATACAGTAGAATGGTTAGAAGAGTATTTAAAAAATTATAAAAAAGCTATAGTAGTAGTATCTCATGATAGAATGTTTATTAATAATATAGTTGATACTATTTATGATATAAGTTATGGTGCTTTAATAAAGTATAGTGGTAATTATGATTATTATGAGCACCAGAAACAATTAAATTATGAAAAAGCTTTAAAAGATTATGAATTTCAACAAAAAGAAATAGCAAGATTAACAAAAATTTATGAAAGATTTAGATGTAAACCTTCTAAAGCAAAGCTTGCTATGTCAAGACTTCATCAATTAGAAAAAATGGATATCTTAGAAAGACCTAATAAGATAGAGGCTATTACTTTTAAAACTAACATTGATAATATAGTTATGCCCAGTAGAGAAGTATTTATTTTAGATAATCTTGGTATTGGTTATGATAAGGTTTTATATAACTTGAATTTATATGTAAGACGTGGAGATAAGATTGGAATTATTGGTCCGAATGGACTTGGAAAATCAACTATTTTAAAGACGATTGTTGGCTTAATTCCTAAATTACACGGTTCAATAACAGTTGGTAATAATGTTAATATCGGTTATTTTGATCAAAGTCTTGCGATGCTTGATGAAAATCATACCGTTTTAGAAGAATTTATGGCTAAGTTTCCTAAAGTATCGGAATATGAAGCTAGATGTAGCTTGGGTTCTTTCTTATTTAAGGGTGATGATGTATTAAAAAAATTAAATGTTTTATCTGGTGGTGAAAGAGTTAGATTACAATTATGTAAGATTTTATATACAAAACCTAATGTTTTAATTTTAGATGAACCAACTAACCACTTAGATATAGTAGGTCGTGAGTATTTAGAAACTATTTTAAATGATTATTCAGGAACGGTGTTATTTGTTTCCCATGATAGATATTTTGTTAGCAAGGTTGCTACATCAATACTTGCTTTAACTAAAGATAGTTATAAATTATATAATTGCACTTATAAAGAATATTTAGATAAAGTAAAATTAGAAAAAGATATAGATGTTGATAATAGTTATAAAGATAATGAGAAAAAGACAAATGCAGTTTTGATGGAAAATAAAAAGAAAGTTAATACTTATAATTTAAATAAAGAAGTAAGTAAAATAGAACGTGAGATTAAAAAATTGGAAGAATCTATTAAAAAAGATGAAGAATCATCATATTTAGAAGAAATTTATAGTGATTATGATAAGTTAAATGGTGTAAATAATAGGATAAACGATAGTAGAAAGAAGTTAGAAGAACTTAATAATAAATGGTTAGAATTAATGGAAATACAGGATAGTAATTAAAATTTAATTTAATATAAATAAATTTAGAAGTTTAATAAATGAAATTAGTCTTTTTGTGTTATTATATAAATGTAGAATAAAAGGAGAATAGTTATGTTAAATTTTGATTTTAAAGAAAAAGTAGTGCTTATTACCGGAGCTGGTAGCGGTATTGGATATGAAATTGATTAGATTGGGAAATTATTTAGAACTTTATAAAGAAAAATGTAATATTTCTAATTTAACTCCAAATGATGTTTCAGGAATTAATAGAAATAAGGAATTTTTTGAGCCGTCCGTTCAAGTGGCAAATGATACTTCTGATTATAAGGTTGTTCCTCCAAAGTATTTTGCTTGCAATTTAATGCATGTTGGGAGAGATAAAGTATTACCAATTTCATGCAATCATACTGAAAAAAATAAATATGTAAGCCCAGCGTATTTTGTATTTAAAACCAAAGAAAATAATGATATGCTTGATGAATATTTCTTTATGTATTTAAAATCAAACGAAAAAGATAGATACTTTTGGTTTCATACAGATTCATCCGTTAGAGATGGAATGAGTTGGGAAGATTTTTGTGATATTCAAATTCCATTACCACCTATTGAGATTCAAAATAAATATGTTGATATTTATAAAGCAATGAATGAAAATTTAAAATCCTATGAAAGTAATCTTGAAGATTTGAAGTTGGTATGTGATGCTTACATTGAAAAGTTAAAAGACGGTAAAAATATTATTGATAATATAGGAAATTATATTACTTATTATAATGAAAAAAATGTTGATGAAAAAATAACCCTTGAACAGGGCATTAATATAAACAAAGAATTTATTAATCCACAGCGAAGTAATTCTTCCCTAAAAAATAGAAAAATTGTTAGAAAAGGATCTATTGCTTATTGTACTCAGTTAAATAACTCTAATGTTGCAATAGCTTATAGAAACGATGACGATTGTGTTGTATCCTCTGTTTATGATGTTTTTAAAATTAATGATGAAAATAAATTAGTTCCTGAATATTTAATGTTGTGGCTTACTAGAGAAGAATTTGGGAGATTTGTCTATTGGGCCTCTGTAGGAACTTCTTATGAATTTCTTAACTCAGAAAATGTAAATAATTATAAAATACCTATACCTAATTTGCAAATACAAAAGGATATTGCTAGCATTTATATGATTTATAAAAAAAGAATTGATATTTTAAAAAAATTAAAAGAAAAAATAGATAATATATGCCCAATATTAATAGCTGGTGCTATAAAGGAGGCTAAAGCTAATGAATAATAATTTTAAGTATTATGAAGATGATTATGAAAAAACAGTCTTAGAATTGTTTATACAGAATAATTGGAATTACAGATGTGGATATGACATTCATAGAGAAAAAGATGATATAGTTTTAGTAGATAGCTTTAGTCAATATTTGAATGAAAGATATGGATTATTATCAGATGATGAAGTAAGAAATATAATAAATTATATAACATCATTTTCTAATCAGTCATTATATAGAACTACTAAAGAAATTTACAAGAGATTAACAAGTGGATATTATTTAAAAAAAGATGATGGAACAGACATATTTATAGAGTTTTTTGATTATGATAATGTTGAGAAAAATATATATGAAGTTGTCAATCAATATGAATTTGAACAGTTTAAATTAAGAAGACCAGATATTGTTACATTTATAAATGGAATACCAGTATCAATATTTGAACTTAAAAATCCTGCTGATGAAAATGTTAATATTTATGACGCTTATGAACAAACTCATATCAGATATTATCAGGATATACCAGACCTAATGAAATTTGATTTTATAAATGTTATTAGTGATGATGCAAATACTAAGTATGGTTCTTTATTTAGCCCTTATGAGTTTTATTTCAAATGGAATTCAACTGATGGTAATGATTATCAAAATAAAGATGGAATAGATTCAATAAAAGTTTTAATAGAAGGATTGTTTAATCACAATACCATATTAAATGTTTTGAAAAATTATATATATATTCCAGATAATAGTGATAGTGATTTAATTGTTGTACCTAAATATTACCAATATTATGGTGCAGAAAAAATGTATTCTAACATCTTAAAAGAATATAAATTAAATAGTGGAAAAGGTGGAACATTTTGGGGAGCAACTGGATGTGGTAAATCTTATATTATGTTGTTTTTATCAAAAAGACTTACTACTTCACTTGAATTAAATAAACCAACTATTATTGTTTTAACTGATAGAAATGATTTGGATGAACAATTATCTGATGATTTTGAAAATGCAAAAAATTATTTAATTGATGAAAATTCAATAAAAATTAAAGATAGAAGGATGCTAAAAGAAAAATTGGTTAATATCAGTTCAGGGGGAATTTATTTAATGACAATACAAAAATTCTCTGAGGATATTAATTTACTTAGTGATAGGCATAATATTATCTGTATTTCTGATGAGGCACATAGAACACAAACTAACACTGAAGAAAAATATGTCATGAGTATTAATGGTACAAAAAAGCATTATGGGTTTGCAAAATATTTAAGAGATTCATTTCCTAATGCTACCTATGTTGGATTTACAGGTACTCCAGTAGATGCTACTTTAAGAGTTTTTGGTAAAGTTGTTTCAAAATATACAATGAAACAATCATTAGATGATGGATCAACAGTAAAAATTTCAAGGCTCCCAGGTCCAAGAGAAGTTCAATTAGATGAAAAAATTGCTAAGTTATGTGATGATTATTATAAATTGCAATCTGATGAAGGTGCTAATAAATATCAGATTGAAGAATCTAAAAAACAAATGAGCAAGATAAAAACAATTATTGGAAATCCAGACAGACTTGATATTATAGTAAAGCATTTTATATGGCATTATGAAAAAAGATGTGAAGAAAATTCTACCGTTAATCAAAAGGCTATGTTTGTTTGCTATGATAGAAGTATTGCATTTGATGTTTATAAGAGAATAAAAGAATTAAGACCTCAATGGTTTGAAAAAAGAAAATGTTCTCCTGAATATGATAATTCTGATTTAGATAGAGATTCAATAGAAATTGAAAAAGTAAAATTGATTTGTACAACTTCTAAGAATGATACTATTGAATTTATTAATGTTGTTGGTAATAATTCTGATAGAGAAAAATATGCTAAAGCGTTTAAGGATGTAAAAAGCAATTTTAAAATAGCTATTGTTGTTGATATGTGGATTACTGGATTTGATGTTCCATCACTAGATACCATGTATTTAGATAAACCTATTGAAACTCACAATTTGATTCAAACTATTTCTAGAGTTAATAGAATATTTAAAGGGAAAACCGAAGGATTAATAGTTGATTATATTGGATTAGAAGGTTCAATAATGACAGCAATGAAGTTATATAGTGGAGATTTATCACCCGTTAATGGAATTGATGTTTCTCTTACTATATTTAAAGAATTTATGGCAAAAAGTAAAGATTTGATGCTTGAATTTGATTATAGTAAATTCTTTGATAATAGTATTTCGGCTTTAGAAAGAACGGAATTGATTCAAAAAGGTGTAGAGTATGTATTATCATTAAAAGATAGGGAAGATAAATTTATGGGCTATACTTTAAGAGCAAAGAGAGCCTACAATATATGTATTGGTCATAATCAAATAAGTAATGAAGAAATCGAATGTTTAAATTATTTTTTATGTATCAGATCTATGATTTTCAAAATGACAAAAAACAATACTCCAGATACTACACTAATGAATAAAAAAATTGAAGATTTGGTTAATAAAGCTATTAGTTCTACTTATGATGCTAATTTACTTGATTTTGATAACAATAAAATTGATGATACGCAAAACATATTTAGTGATGAATTTTTAGAGAAAATTGAAAAAATTAAATATCCTAACACTAAATATCAAGCACTTGTAAAACTTTTAAAGAAAGCAATAAAAGAATATGGAAAAACAAACATACTTAAAGCAACTGAATTCTCAAAAAGACTGCAAAAGGTAATTGATAAATATAATACCAGAAACGAAATAAATGAAGTTAACGAAATTATTGATGATATTGTTAATGGATTGAGTGGGGAATTAGAATTGATATTTAATGATTTACAAAAGGATCAAAAATCATTTGAAGATATGAATATTACATATGATGAAAAAGCATTTTATGATATTCTAATCTTTATCGCTGAAAATTATAATTTTAAAGATAAATTCAATGATGATA
>CAZMXJ010000048.1:0-3277 GCA_964570235.1 uncultured Clostridium sp.
AATAAAAGAGAATTTAGAATAATTGCAGATCATATTCGTACTCTTACATTTGCAATTAATGATGGGGCAATCTTCTCAAATGAAGGAAGAGGTTATGTAATAAGAAGACTATTAAGAAGGGCAGTAAGATTTGGGCATAACTTAGGTATAGAAGGAAAATTTATGGCAAAGTTAGTGCCATCTGTTGTAGATACAATGAAAGAATACTATCCTGAACTTGTAGAAAATGAAGAAAAAATAAAAGAAATAATTAATAAAGAAGAAGAATTGTTTGAAAAGACGTTATTGTCTGGGGAAAAGAAATTAAATGAAATGCTAGAGAATGTAAGTGGCAATAGACTATCAGGGAGTGATGCATTTAAGTTATATGATACTTATGGTTTTCCATTTGAACTTACTTTGGAATATTTAGAAGAAAAAGGATATACAGTAGGCAAGAGTGAATTTGATGAATGTATGAGAGTACAAAAGGAAATGGCAAGAAGAGGAAGACATGATGAAGCAAGTATGAATGTTCAAAATGAAGCATTACTTAAATTTAAAGAAGAAAGCAAGTTTACTGGATATGAGGATTATCAAACTGAGACAGAAGTTATTGCACTTATTAAAGGTGATAAATTAGTTGATGAACTTACTGATGAGGGTTATGTAATTCTAAGCGAAACTCCTTTTTATGCAGAAATGGGAGGACAAGTATCAGATACTGGATATATTTATAATGAATCACTAAAAGCTGAGGTAATAGATATGATTACTTCTCCTAATAAACAACATGTTCATATAGTTAATATTGAAGAGGGAACTATTAAACTTCATGATAAAGTAACAGCCCGAATTAACGTTAAAAGAAGAGAATCGATTGAAAAGAATCATAGTGCAACACATTTATTGCATCAAGCATTAAAAGAAGCACTCGATTATGAAGTAATGCAAGCTGGTTCTAAAGTAACAGAATATAGTTTAAGATTTGACTTTACTTATCCGAATAAAATAACAGATGATGATATAGTAATGGTAGAGAATTTAGTTAATGAAAAGATTGCAACTAAAGAAAATACTAAAACAGAAATAATGAAGTTAGAAGACGCTAAAAAAAGTGGAGCAGTTCATCAATTTGATGAAAAGTATGATGATATCGTAAGAGTAGTAACACTTTATAATTCAGTTGAATTATGTGGAGGAACACATGTTAAAAATGTTGGTAATATAAATAGATTTGCTATCTTGTCTGTTGAATCAAAGGGCGCAAATGTATATAGAATAGAAGCAACTACAGATATATGCATAGAAAGAGAATTATTTAAAGTTATTAAACCATATAATGATGAGATGATTAAACTTTTAAGTAAAGCAAGAGGTATAGTTGAAAGTTCTAAAGAATTAGGTATAGAATTAGATTTTAATGTTGAAATTGATAACTCTAGTCCATCAAGTTATAAAGATATATTGTATAATAAAAATGAAGTTATGATGGTACGAGAAAAAGTTAAAAATTTAGAGAAAGAGTATAATATTAAGAAATGTGAAAAATTAGTTAGTACTAATACTGAATTTAATACAACTGAGGTAGTTAATAATCTAGAAGTAATAATTAAAAAAGTAGAAAACTATGAAGTATCAATACTTAAAAATTTAATTGATAATTCATTCAATAAAATTTCTTCTGGTTTAATATTTATTGCAAATGTTAAAAATAACAATGTTAATTATATTTGTAAATCAAATTGTAATATAAGTGCAGGAGAATTAATTAAAGAAGCTAGTATTAAATCAAATGGTAATGGAGGGGGTTCCAAAGTGTTTGGACAAGGTGGAGGAACTGACATTACACATATTGATGAAATCTTAGAAAATATAAAACGTAAAATAGGTGAGTTATGAGATACTTAGGACTTGATTTAGGTACTAAGACATTAGGCGTTGCGGTTAGCGATAAAACAGGCCTTATAGCAACTTCTTTTACTATATTAAGACATGACAATAACTTTGATTATTTAATAGAAGAATTAAAGAAAGTAATAAAAGAAAAAGAAATTGAAACTATAGTATTGGGATTACCAAAAAACATGAATAATACAATTGGTGAAAGGGGAGAAATGGTTGTTTCTTTTAAAGAAAAACTAGAAGAAAGTACTAATCTTCCTGTTATATTAGAAGATGAACGTCTTACTACTAAAGTAGCAGAAAATATTCTTATAACTGCAGATGTATCAAGAAAAAAAAGAAAAAAGGTAATAGATAAAATGGCTGCGAATGTTATATTACAAAGCTATTTGGATAGGAGAAACAATGGAAGATAATAAATTTAATAATGAATTTGAAGTATTTAATGATAGAGGAGAAAAAATTATTTGTAATGCTCTATTTACATTTGAATCAGATGAAACTGGTAAAAATTATATAGTATATACAGATAATACTATAGATGAATTAGGCAATAAAAAAGTATATGCATCAACATTTAATCCAGAAGAAGAAAACCCTGTCTTGGGGCCAATTGAAACTGAAAAAGAATGGAATATAATTGAAGATATTTTAAATAAATTGCAACCTAAAGAAGACTAAGAATAGTCTTTTTTAAAATGTCAAAAGGTTGACGCTTTTTGATATATGTGATAAAATTAAAGTGTTAAGTAGAGGAGGTAAGTAAAATGCAGAGTGTAAACAGCTTATTAAAGGAATTAGGCGTTTCTAAAGTAAAATTGGCTAAATATTTAGGTGTTTCTAGACAAATGGTATATAATTATTTGGAGATGGATTCTATTGATGAATGGCCAAAAGATAAAAGAACTAAATTATTTTTACTATTTGATATTGAAAACGTTGATGATATAAAAAATATAAAACCTACTAATGATTATATGATTAGGATAGATAAACTATTAAGTAAGAGTGAATCAGATAATGATTTTATGGAAAGTATTAGTACTAATCTAAGGGGTGTTAATAAAAAAAGTCAAAAGATTTTAAATGACATCATATCATTGTTAAGAGAGAGTATAAGTAGTGATGATACTCTTGAAACTTCATATAATACTTTTAGATATTTATATAATTTCTTACAAGTTATGGATGATGTTGAAGAATTAAGATATGTTCTTGCTTATTTTGCAAAATCAAATGGATTTATTGGTACACAAGAATTTGCTTTCAACGAAGAAAAACAAATTATTTTTGAAGGAATAATGTATCAAGCAATATCTTTATTCAACAATGGTGGTTTCTCCAAGACTAAGGTTATTGAAACACATAAAAAGTTTGAAGCAGAAGTTGAACA
>CAZMXJ010000048.1:3287-6836 GCA_964570235.1 uncultured Clostridium sp.
GAATTGTATACAGTTAAAGCACAAGCATTAAAAGAACTTGGATATACTGAAATTAATGAAAAAAATGCAACTGAAGTTTTTGAAAGGATTGCTGAAATACAATCTAGAAAGATATAAAACAATAATTTTATATCTTTGCAATAAATTTCGCATAATGTATATTATGTTGACTTCTATTGAAAATTAAATACATATATATTAAAAGAAGAACTTTAATTTAGTTCTTCTTTTCTAATTTAATACCTATTTCTATTCCGTTTAAATCATATGTATTATCAAATGTTTCTTCTAATTCAACTAAATCATCTGCAAGTGTTTCTTTCTTAATAAATTCTATATAATCTTTAATTGATTTGTTAAATTTATCATCTTTAGAATAATATATAGTAATTCTATCCATCATTTCATAATCGTTTGTCTTTCTAATTTGTTGAACTTTACTTATAAATTCTCTTACTACTCCTTCATCAATTAATTCTTCTGTAAGTGTAGTATTTAGTATAACAAAGTTATTGTTTTCATTGCTTGCATTAAATCCTTCTTTTGAATTAATTCTTACATCTAACATATCGTAGGTTAGAGTAATAGGCGAGTCATTAACTGTAAGTTCTACTTTACCCCCACTCTCTAATTCTTTTAAATCTTCAGGAGAAAGTGTAGTAAGTCTATCAGAAAATGCTTTTATATTTTTACCTAATATTGGTCCACATACTTTGAAATTTGGTTTTATTTCATATGATATGTATTTATTTAAATCATCTGTAAATACTATTTCTTTTACATTTAGTTCTTCTTTAATTAGGTCTGTTAAGTCATTTATAATATTTTTGTTTTTACCATCAAGTATTATTTCTTTAATAGGCTGTCTAACCTTAATTTTAGCCTCTTCTCTAGCATTTCTACCTAATGATATAAGATTCCTTACTAAATCCATTTTTTCTTCAATTACTTCGTTTATTTTAGCTTCATCACATACTGGAAAATCTTCTAAATGAACAGATTCTTTTAATGTTAAACTTGTATATATTTCTTCTGCGACAAATGATGCGATTGGAGCAATTAATTTACATAGCCCTTCTAACACTTCATAAGTAGTATTATATACTGCTTTCTTGTTATCATCTAATTCTGATGCCCAGAATCTTCTTCTTGTTCTTCTAATATACCAATTTGATAAGTCTTCACTTACAAAATCAGTTATTTTTCTTACTACTTTTGTTAAATCATATGCATCATAACTTTCAGTAACATCTTTAACTAATTTATTATATTTAGATAATATCCATTTATCTATTTCTTCCCTATTTTCATATGGCACATTAAATTCTCTTGGATCTAGGTCATCAGTATTTGCATATAATGCGAAGAAATTATATGTATTTCTTAATGTATTAAAGAATTTTGAATATACTTCTTTTAAGCCATCTATATCAAATTTTATTGGAGTCCATACAGGAGATACATATGGCATATACCATCTAATTGTATCTGCCCCATACTCTTTTATTATATCAAATGGATTTATTGCGTTTCCCCTACTCTTATGCATTTTTTGACCGTATTTATCAAGCAATAAGTCATTTACTAATACATTTTTAAATGGAGGCTCTCCTGTAACAAATGTAGATATTACAAGTAGTACATAGAACCATCCTCTTGTTTGGTCAATTCCTTCAGATATAAAGTCTGCTGGGAATTGTTCTTCAAATAATTCTTTATTTTCAAATGGATAATGATATTGCGCAAAAGGCATACTTCCAGAATCAAACCAGCAATCCATTACTTCTTTAATTCTAGTCATTTCTTTTCCACACTTTGGACATTTAATATGTATATCATCTACAAATGGTCTATGAAGTTCTATATTTGTATCAATATTTTCTACAGCCTTTTCTTTTAATTCTTCTCTTGAACCAATCATTTCCATATGACCACAATCACATTTCCATAGTGGTATTGGTGTACCCCAATATCTATTTCTTGATATAGCCCAATCGTTCATATTTTCAAGCCAGTTACCAAATCTTTTTTCTCCTACATAAGAAGGATACCAGTTTATTTTATTGTTGTTTTCTATTATCTTATCTTTAAATTTAGTAGTTTCAATATATAAACTTGGTTTTGAATAGTAAAGAAGTGGTGTATTACATCTCCAACAATGTGGGTAGTTGTGATTTAATTTTTCTTTTTTAAATAATTTATCATTTTCTTTTAAATGTCTAATTATTTCTATTTCTAAATCGGGATCCATTACAAATCTACCTACCCATGGTCCTTCTATGTATTTACCATCTTCACCAACTGGGTTTATTACTGGTAAATCGTATTTTCTACCTACTTCATAGTCATCTTGCCCAAAAGCAGGAGCAATATGTACTAAACCTGTACCATCTTCCATAGTTACATAAGTGTCACATACTACAAAGAATGCTTTTTTATTTACCTTTATATATGGAAGTAGTTGTTCATATTCTGTATATTCTAAATCTTTTCCTTTATATGTTTCAAGTACTTCATAATCGTCACCTAAAACTTTATTTGCAAGAGTTTTTGCTACTATGAAGTTATATCCCTTTGAAGATGCTTTTATATAGTCTTCTTCTGGGTTAACACATATTGCAACATTTGAAAGTAGAGTCCATGGTGTTGTTGTCCATACAAGAAAATATGTATCTTCATTTTTAAGTTTAAATGGTACTGTAACAGTATTTACAGCAATATCTTTGTAACCTTGAGCTACTTCGTGAGATGCTAGTCCTGTACCACATCTTGGACAATATGGAAGTATTTTATATCCTTCATAAATAAGTCCAGCATCAAAGAATTTCTTTAAAATCCACCATTCAGTTTCAATATAGTCATTGTTATATGTTACATATGGGTGTTCTAGGTCAATAAATTGTCCCATTTCTTCAGTTAATTTTCTAAATGCTGTTTCATTTTCCCAAACACTTTCTTTACATTTTGCATTGAATTTTTCTATTCCATATTTTTCTATATCTGCTTTAGATGAGAATCCAAGTGCTTTTTCAACTTGTAATTCTACTGGTAGTCCATGTGTATCCCAACCTACTTTTCTTAAAACTCTATATCCTTTCATAGTTTTATATTTACATATAGAATCTTTAAGTAATTTTGCTAACATGTGATGCACTCCAGGCATACCATTCGCAGTTGCTGGTCCATCATAGAAAACAAAGTTATTATCTTTGCTTCTATTTTGTATAGTTTTATTTAAAATATCATTATTTTTCCAATTATTTAATATTTCTTTTTCAACTACACTAACTTTTTCTTTAGATAATTCTTTAAATTTCTTCATAACATCCTCCTAAAATAATATAAAAAAATCTATAATCTAAGGGTGCAATTGCACGGTACCACCTTAGTTCATAGATTCTATGCACTTAATTTTATAACGGTTTAAATCCGTTCTTTCCTTATCAGAAAGAATTATCAAGAGTGATCTATATATTACTTATCTTCCTTGTTTACACCATCTCAAGTTCTCTTTAAGTTTTGTAATATATCGTCTCTATCATATAATTT
>CAZMXJ010000049.1:0-6807 GCA_964570235.1 uncultured Clostridium sp.
ATGCAGTATTATCTAGAATGTGAATTATCATTTACTGAGGAACCAAATATTACTTATCCTGTTGGCGTTTTGGATGATGTACGTATCTATTTTCAGCACTATTCAACAAAAGAAAATGCAAAACGAAAGTGGATTGAACGTACTAATCGCATTAATAAAGATAATTTATTCATTCTATTTACAGACAGAGATGGGTGCACCTATCAGAATTTGTGTGATTTTGATGCCTTACCATATAAGAATAAAGTAGTATTTACCCATGTGCCATATCCTGAATTACATTCAGCATATTATCTACAAGGTTGGGAATCGGAGACTTCTGTTGGTCTATGCTTTGCGTATAAGAGTAGATTGTCGCTAAAAAGATATTATGATGATTTTGACTATGTTGATTGGATTAATCATGGAAAATAAATTTTTATATTGATGTCTATTAAACAAGGTTCACATTAAGATTAACAATAAGTTTTTTAGATTATGCAGAAGATATGGCAGGAGAACATCAGAAAATTACAATGAAGAATTGGATAAATGTTACTGATGAATTATTATAGTTTTGAAAAAAGTACTAAACGATGCTGGTACAATATCACATAGTAAAGCTATAGATAATCAAAAAATGAATATGAAAAATTTAGAATAAAACAAGATAGAGAATATATATCAAGTATGGATGAAATGTATAAAAGATATTTGGAAGAGAATAGTAAGTAGTATTTTGGTTCAAAATTAAACCAATAGTGTGTGTTAATTATAATGTAAAAGAGATAATATTATTTTGAGGAAGTGAGAAAATGAATCAAGATAAAAGTGGTAAATTTATTGCTAAATTAAGAAAAGAAAAAAATATGACACAAGAACAACTTGCAGAAAAAATGGGAGTTAGTATAAATGCTGTAAGTAAATGGGAAAGGGGTTTAAGTTTCCCAGATATTTCATTATATAAAAAGTTATGTGAGGAATTAGGCATAAATATTGAAGAACTTATTAATGGTGAAAAAGATAGTAGTGAAGAAGCTAAAGAAAAAGCAATTATATTAACGGTAAAAGAAAGAGAAAAAATCAGAAAAAATTATAAAAGAATATTAGTTTTATTCTTTACTATTTTCATAATAACTTCTATTAGTTTAATTTATTATAATAAAAATTTAAAAGTAAATTTGGTTAGTGATTCGGACTTTTTATATGATGAGGTAATCAACTTTATTAAAGAGAAAGAATTTGATGAAAATCCGGATTCTAATTATAATGATTTTAATGTTTTCTATAGTTATCATGGATTTGGAATAGAAAAAAGACATAGTTATAAATATGTATATATGTGGCTATATCAGCAAAGTTACTATATAGAGAGTGAAGAATATGGATCTGGACTAGCAATATCTTCAGGTAGTTCCATGCCAATTAAGGCAATTTTTAAAAATAATAAATTACAAGATATAATTTATCCAAAGGATGGAAATAAATATGTTTCATCTATTAAAGAAATGTTTCCAGGTATAATAGGATATCAGGTACTAAATTATGATAAGGAAAAGAATATAAATAAATTATTTAATGAAGTAGAGCAAAAGAAAAATATATATTATGATTATTTAAATTTAGATATGAGTAAAATTACAATAAATGATTTAGTATATAATGATTTAATTTTTTCTATTGAATATAAAAAAAGTAAATGTGATATTCCTGTTATGTTAAATATTTATCAAAATAATAAATATACATTATATACAGAATATAAAGCTTGTAAACCTGGAGTAGTATGTAATTCGATGTTACAATATACAGAACCTATCGAAGGAAAGTATGATTATGATGTTACTCAAATAATAAGACACAGTATTGATGCTAATATTTATCAATATACTAATGATAATTTACCTGAATATATGATTTTTTCGGGTAAAAGTCATGAATTTATTACTGATTCAGATAATAAATACTTAAAAGAATTTTTAGAATCAATAAATATTGACTTATCACAGTGTGCTAAACCAAATTATGAAAACTAAAATATATAGAAATTTAATGGTATAATTAAAAATATAGGAAATTGAAAGTAGGATGATTTCATGGATAAGAAAATAAAAGATGCAGTTAATACATTAAAAGAAGTAAAAAATATATTACAAAAGTTTTCAAGTGAAGAAGAGGGAGTTGAATATCTTGTTAAAGAAACTGGGATATCTAAGAAAGAGTGTACGAGCGCCTATAACTTTATTATAAAAACTAATTTTAATTAATAAAGGAGTGGGTTTATATGGCTAATGAAAATAAAAAAGACTTTGAAAAAAGTTTAATGGAGTTTTAATTAAATAAAGGGTAGAGTGATAATTGTATGATAAATAAAATAAAAAAACTAATTATTTCTAATTATAAATGGATAATATTTTTTGTTGCTTTAATATTATTCCTTATTTTTACAGATAGGGTTTTTACTAACGAGATACTGGGGTGTGATATTGCTGGATATAATTTTATAAAGTCATATTTGATACATGACTCTTTTACTCCAATAGTTAAATTAATAACTTGGTTTGCAAGCCCAATTTATCTAATAATTTTGACTATTATTTTATTTATGACACTTAAGAATAAAAAGATAAGTTTTACTATTGGATTAAATCTAGTTTTAATAACTATACTTAATCAATTTCTTAAATTTATGTTTGGAAGACCAAGACCAACAGAATTTAATATTATTACTGAAACAGGTTACAGTTTCCCATCAGGTCATTCAATGATAAGTATGGCATTTTACGGGCTTATTATATATTTAATTTATAAAACTGTTAAAAGGAAATATTTAAAAATATCTTTAATTAGTATAATTTCTTTTCTAATTATAATGATAGGTGTTAGTAGAATTTATTTAGGGGTACATTATACAAGTGATGTTTTAGCAGGATTTTTGATATCAATATCTTATTTAATTATTTATATAAAATTTGTAAAAAAATTAGTATTAGATAATAAAAAAATAAAAGATAGGAAACTTATAAAAAGTTTTAAATATGCATTTGAAGGAATTAAGTGTGCATTTAAAACTGAAAGAAATATGAGAATTCATGTATTAGCAACAATTTTAGTTATTATATTTGGAATATTTTTTAAATTAAGTACTATAGAATGGATAATATGCACTATTTGTTTTGCATTAGTCATTGGTGGAGAATTATTTAATACTGCGATTGAGATTACAGTTGATTTAATTACAACAGAAATTAATGATAAAGCTAAAAAGATAAAAGATATATCTGCAGGAGCAGTTTTAGTATTTGCTTTTGGTTCTATGGTAGTTGGTCTTATTATATTTATTCCTAAAATAATATCATTCTTTATAAGTTAATATTTTTAATATAAATTTGAAACAAAATAATTTAAATATTCCTATAATTGGAATTAACAAGAAATGCATAAGTAAGTTTTTAAAAGAATTAGAAAAAATTATAGTCAATAAAAAAAACAGAGTAATATACGAGGAGGATAAATAATGGCATTAATTTCATTTATTAATAAAAAAACATTTGAAATAACAGATGAATTAGAAGATTACATATATTGTGATTATGAATTAAGATATATAATTAGAGAATTAAATAGAAAAGGGTATAAAACAAGTTTTTCTTGTGCAGGCCATAATCAAGTAGGACTCCTTCTAGTATTTGCATAAATCTCCAATTGGTGAAATAAATGAATACTTAGAGGCATGTAAAACCGATGCTTCACTACATTTTATAAGTAAAGATGAAGAATACTTTTATCATAAAGATGAGAGAGTCTGTGCTTATACATATATTTGGTTTGATGACGATTATAAATTTAATAAAGTTCCAAAAGATTTTGCGATTGAGATAGTGGATGGGAAATCTTACATATCTAAAAAAATTCAATATTATAAGGATGAAGCTAATACAATAAGAAAAACTGATAAAGAAATATTTGACGAATTAGAACAAACTCATAACGATTTAAAAAAGTGGGTGGATGAATTAGAAAATATAAATTTATAATGAATAATAATTTTAAGGAGTAATAACATGAATGAATATATAAATTTAACTAAAGAAAATATTGATAAAGAGCACATTTGTTGTGCGATAGGGGATAAAAAGCATCAAGATGGAGTTAATAGTAAGAAAGAGTGGATTAAAAATAAATTGGATGATGGACATGTATTTAGGAAGTTAAATGCAAGGGGTAAAATATTTATTGAATATGAACCTATTGAAACAGCTTGGGTGCCTATAAATGGTAAAAATTATGAATATATTTATTGTTTATGGGTTGCAGGAAGTTTCAAAGGAAAGGGTATTGCAAAAGAATTATTAGAGTATGCAATTAATGATTCAAAAGAAAAAGGTATGAGTGGAATATGTACATTATCTTCTAAAAAGAAAAAACCATTTTTAGGTGAAAAAAAGTTTTTCTTACATTATGGGTTTAAAGTAGTAGACGAAATAGGCGATTATGAGTTATTAGCACTACAATTTGATGATGGTGAACTTCCAAAATTTAATGATAATACTAGATTAATGAAGATAGATAGTGAAGAATTTACAATTTTTTATAGTCCTGAATGTCCTTATGTAGAACATGAAATAAATGAATTAAAGGAATATTCAAAACAAAATAACATAAAGATAAATTTTATAAAAGTAGATACACTAGAAAAAGCAAAAAATGTGCCATGTCTATTTAACAATTGGGCAAATTTTTATAAAGGAAAGTTCATATCAAATACTATATTAAATTCTAATTCATTTGAAAAATTAATAAAATAAAATATATTTAACAAAATAATGCTATAATCATATTGTAGGAGAAAAAGTTATGTATAAAAAGTATATTAAAAGAATTTTAGATATTATTGTTAGTACACTCTTAATGATTATATTATTTCCATTTTTCATAATTACATATTTATTAGTAAAGGTTTCATTAGGTTCTCCTGCCATTTTTAAACAGGAAAGAGAGGGATTAAATAAGAAACCTTATGTAATGTACAAATTTCGTGTAATGGATTTTAATTATTCAGCAAAAAGAGAAGAAAGAATGAATAAAATTGGTAAATTTCTTGATATATGCAAGTTAAATGAATTACCTCAATTATTTAATGTTTTAAAGGGGGATATGTCAATAGTAGGGCCAAGGCCATTTATACCAGGAGACTCTTTACCAACTGAACCGCCAAAAGAAAGATATTTAGTAAGACCAGGAATGACAGGACTTGCTCAAGTAAATGGTGGTATATTTATAAGTCATAATAAAAAGTTAGAGTATGATGTAATATATGCGAATAATGTATCATTTTGGCTAGATTTAAAAATTCTTATAAAAACACCATTTAAAATTATATCTGATTATGTGTTAATTATGAAAAGTCGTATAAAAAAAGTTTTACATAAAAAAAGTTAATTTAATGATGTATTAGTATCACTATTATGATTAAATATGGGAGAATGAAATGAAAAAAATATTTATAATTCTAATTACACTTTGTTTAGTTGCCTGTAGTAACAATAATATAACTAAAGACGCTGTTTTAACACATGATGAAGTAGTAAAACTAATAGATAAGGGGGCAATAATAGTAGATGTTAGAACAGATGTTGAATATAATGAAGGGCATATAGAAAATGCTTTATCGATACCACTTGATACAATTAGTAAAGAAACATTAAATGAAAAAATACAAGATAAAAATTCATACATAATAGTTTATTGTAAGAGTGGTAATAGAAGTAAAAAAGCACAAGAAGAGTTAACAAATTTAGGATATACAAATGTATATAATTTAGGTTCAATAGATAATTATCAATAATAATTAATATACATAAAATATATTAGGTGATTTTATGTATTATAGTGTTGATGATGCTTATTCTGCAGCACAAGCATTAGGCATTAATTTTGATAAATTTTCAATTGAGGAATTTAATGATGGAATAAATATAGAATTAGAGCATGGACTGGTTGATAAAAATACAAATGTTACAGATAATGACTTAATTAAAACTGCAAAAATTGCACTTGCACATTTGAATGAATTTCCAAATTATTATAATTTTGAATATGGATTAAGAGTATTTGAAGAACAACTTAAATCAAAACTAAAAAATAATTAGTACTACAAACTAATTATTTTTCTATTTTATTAAATAAATTATAATATGTATGATATAATTTATATGAAAGGAGTATATTATGATATTATTAGTTTTAATTGTTGTTATAGTTCTAGTTTCAATCAAGCAAATTTCTGAATATGAAAGAGGAATTAAGTTTACTTGTGGTAAGTTTAGTAAAATAATGAACCCAGGTTGGAATTTAGTTTTTCCTATATTTCAATCATATAGTAAAATTGATATAAGGACAAAAGTAATAGATGTTCCAGAACAAGAAGTAATAACTAAGGACAATGTATCAGTAAAAATTAACGCAGTTATTTACTACAACATATTTGATGCATCAAAGGCTATACTTGGAGTTGAAAACTTCCATTATGCAGTTAGTCAACTTGCTCAAACTACAATGAGAAATTCAGTAGGTTCAGTTACTTTAGATGAATTATTAAGTTGTAGAGAAAAAATATCTACAACAATATGTGAAATAGTAGATAAGGCAACTGATGAATGGGGAATAAAGGTTCAAAATGTAGAGTTAAAAGATGTATCTTTACCAGGAGAAATGAAGAGAGTTATTGCAAAAGTAGCTGAAGCAGAAAGAGAAAAACAAGCAGTTATTACAAAAGCAGAAGGTGAACTTGAAGCATCTAAAAACTTGGCGGAAGCCGCTAGTACA
>CAZMXJ010000050.1:0-6794 GCA_964570235.1 uncultured Clostridium sp.
AAGTAAAGGTTGAAGAAGAATTGTAAAAGGGTTATTATTATTTGTTTGTTGATGTAGTAAGTTATTACTATGGTACTATAGTTGATTATAGTGTTGATAATAACTTATATTATTCTAAGATACTTGATTATGATGGAAAAAAAGGGTATGCTGAAATAGAAAAAGTAGATAATATGTATAAGGTTAAAGTTTATTATAATTATGCTTCTATTGAAACTTATGTTGATAGTGAAAATTTGGGTCAAAGTTTAATTAATATTTGCTATATTTTGAATTCAATGAAGTTTAATGAAGCAGTAACTAATACGGCTGTAGGTGTTAGTGATGTTATATTATCTGAAGAAGTATTTGATTTTTATACTCCTAGAAAAGAAGGAAATTTTATTGATCATATCAATAAATATGATGAATATGAAAAAGTAGTTGATGAAAATAATATTGGTAATGAAGGAAATGAATAGAGGTGCATTATGGGATTATTTGACAAATTAAAAAATGTATTTATTGAGGAAGAAGAAGAGGATATACCTCAAACTATAGTTAAACAAGAAGAGAAAAAAGTAGAGATTAAAGAAGTTAAACCAGAGATACCAGTTAACAAATCAGTTTCTGTTAGTGATAATACTTTTAGTGATAGAGAGCTATTAGATACTGGTGAGAAATTCAAATTTCCAATTATATTTGAGGAAGATGATTTTAAGGAAGAAAGAAAAAAAGCAAAGAGTATAAATGTATTAGAAAGAGAACATACTAAATATGAGCCTGAAATTAAGAAAGAAGTTAGAAATGCTAAGAAAGTATTTAAACCATCACCAGTAATATCACCTGTATATGGGGTTTTAGATAAGAACTATTCTAAGGATGATATAACTACAAAAGATGGTCTTCTAAATGACTATGAAGTTAAAGTAGATATTGATTATGTAATGAATAAGGCTTATGGTGAAGTTAAGACTAGAGAAGAAAAAAATAGAAATGAGTTTAAAGAAGAACCAATTGACTTATTCGAAGAAAAAACAAGTGTTGTAGAAGCTCCTATTGATGAGGTGTCTTCTGATGAAATTGATGAAAAAATTAAATCAATTGATGATTTATTAAAAGATACAACAGATGATGATTTTTATTCACTAGTCGATAGTATGTACAAAGATGAAGAAGGAGATGAAGAATAATGACATTTCTTGAAACTATGCAGGTTACTTTACCTTTACTTCTATATTTAGTTGCCACAGTCTTATTGATAATTTTGATAATATTGGTTATTAAACTTATTAAGACTATGAATAAGATTGATAAAATAGTAGATGATGTTGATAGGAAAGTAAAGTCTTTAGATGGAGTTTTTAGTATTATTGATTTTTGTACAGATAAGATTTCTTCTGTTACTAATAAGTTAGTTGATAGGTTAACTAAATTAGTAATAGGTTTAGGAAAAAAGAAATATAATGATGAAGAGGAGGAATAATATGAGTAAAAAAAGTAAAATGGGATTTTTAGGAGGAGCTTTAGTTGGACTTGGATTAGGTTTCTTATTTGCTCCAAAGAGTGGAAGCGAAACTAGAAAGGAATTAGCAAAACAAACTTCTATGTTATGGGATAAAGTAAGAAGTATGGATGCAGATGAAATTAAGGATAAATTAGAGAATAAATTAAAAGAAATTGAAAAAGATTTAAAAGATTTAGATAAAGAAAAAGTTTTATCTGTTGCTAAAGAAAAGAGCGAAGCTTTAAAAAAGAAAATAGAAGAATTAATAGAAATGGCAAAAGAAACTGGTAAACCAGTTATTGAAGACGCTGCTAATTCAATAAAAAAAGAACTTGCTAAGGTTACAAAAGAAGTTCTTGAAAAATTAGAAAATTAATTGACAATAAATATATATTTAATTATACTAAACTTATTATTGATAATTTTTAGTAGTTTATTAATAAGAAAAGAAAGAGATTTAATGGTTGGTGAAAATTAAACTTGTTAATAAATGAATTACTGTCAATCCGAAAATCCGGTTAAAGATTAAAGTGCATAGAATCTATGAACTAAGGTGGTACCGTTCTTTTGAACCCTTAGATTATAGATTTTTTATTTTGTAGGTGTAGTATGGAAGAGTGGAATAAAATATTTGAAATTAATAAAAAATTAGATGAAGAATTTATTAAAAAGTGTAATTGTAATAGTGAAGAATATTATAAAAAGAATTGTATCGAACTTATAGTAGAAATATCAGAATTTGCGAATGAAACCAAATGTTTTAAATATTGGAGTATTAAAAGTCCAAATAAAGATAAAGTATTAGAAGAATATGCTGATGCAATTACTATGGTTTTAAGTTTCTTTACTACTTTAAATGTGGAATTAGATAATATAGGAAATCATAGTGAAACTAATGATGTAATAGTAGTATTTAATGAATTATTTAAAGACACGTCATGTATGTTAGAAAGTGGTAGTGAGGAATTGATAAAAAGAATATTTTCTAATTTAATATATGTAGGGGAGTTATTAAATTATGAAAAAGAAGATATATATGAAGCATGTTATAAAAAAATGAATATAGTTAAAGAAAGACTAAATTCAAATTATTAGGAGGTATGTTATGAAATTATTTGAAGAATTAAAATGGAGAGGATTAATAAAGGATATAGCAGGGGATGATATAGAAGATAAACTTAATAATGAAAAGATTACATTTTATTGGGGCACAGATCCAACTGCAGATAGTCTTCATTTAGGACATTATTCATCTTTACTTACTGCAAAGAGACTTTCTAATGCGGGACATCATCCAATATTATTAGTAGGTGGAGCAACTGGTTTAATAGGAGATCCTAGACCAACTGCAGAAAGAGGAATAATATCAAAAGAGACTATTAATAAAAACCTAGAGGGAATAAAGAAGCAAGTTGATAAAATATTTGATGGAAAAGCAGAAATAGTTAATAACTATGATTGGATAAAAGATATGAGTTATATAGATTTTTTAAGAGATGTAGGTAAATACATAAATGTTAATTATATGCTTAATAAAGATATAATTAATAGAAGATTAGAAACAGGTATAACTTATGCAGAATTTTCTTATACATTAATACAGGGATATGATTTCTTACATTTATTTGAAACTAAAAATTGTATAATGCAGGCAGAAGGATCAGACCAATGGGGTAATATTACTACTGGAATTGATTTAATAAGAAAGAAAACTGGAAAAGAAGCATATGCATTTACCATGCCTCTTGTGTTAGATGCTCATGGTAATAAATTTGGTAAATCTGAAGGTAATGCATTATGGTTAGATATAAATAAAACATCATCATATGATTTATATCAATACCTTATAAATACAGATGATAGTGTTTGTGAATCATATTTAAAAATATTTACATTCCTTTCTCCAGAAGAAATAATGAATATAGTAGAAGAACATAATAAAGCACCACATTTAAGACTTGCACAAAAGACACTAGCAAGAGAAATAATTACAGATTTGCATGGAAAAGAAGAGTATGAAAAAGCATTAAATATAAGTACTATATTATTTGAAGGAGAAATTAGAAAGTTAGATCCAACTTGTATAGAAAATGTATTTAAAAATGCTCCTAGTTATGAAGTTAGTAATGATGAAAATATAGTTGATTTATTAGTAGAATCAAGTGTATGTAGTTCTAAAAGAGAAGCAAGAGAATTTGTTTCTAATGGAAGTATAAGTATTAATGGGGAAAGAATTAATGATTTATCTTTTGTAATTACAAGGGATTTTGCAATAGATAATAAATATATTATTATAAGAAGAGGAAAGAAGAAATATTATTTAGTTAAGTATATATAAGAAGTTCAATCTGAACTTCTTTTTTAAAACAAAAAAAGGATGCATATGCATCCAAATTTTCTACTTGTTGTAGAATTCTACTACTAGCGATTCATTGATTTCTTGACTTAATTCACTTCTTTCAGGATATCTTAAGTAAGTACCTTCAAGCTTATTCTTGTCAAATGAAACATATTCAACATTTCTGTTAATATTTTCTAAAGTTTCTTTCATAGCTTTATGTTCTTTAGAATTTTCTCTTACAGAAACTACATCACCAGGTTTAACTTGGTAAGATGGAATATCAACTTTCTTACCATTAACATTAACGTGTCCATGATTAACAAATTGTCTTGCAGCTCTTCTAGTAGAAGCAATACCCATACGATATACGATATTATCAAGTCTGCTTTCTAATAATTTAAGCATATTTTCACCATGAATACCATCTAATTTTCCTGCTTTTTCAAAAGTCTTCTTTAATTGTTTTTCACTAATACCATAAGTGAATCTAATTTTTTGTTTTTCTACTAATTGAACACCATAGTTAGATAATTTACCTTTTCTACCATTGCCATGTTGCCCTGGTCCATAAGGTCTTTTAGCTAAGTCTTTACCTGTTTCTAAAGTAGAAATTCCAACACGACGACTTTTCTTATAAGCTGGTCCTGTGTATCTAGACATAACATTTCTCCTTTCTTTTGTTTACTATAAACAAGAGATTATACCTTCATTCATAGGGTGTTTATTTACATTTTCGTTAAAGCAGCTTTTAACTACTAATTTATTTCAAATAAACACATTACAAATTTTGATATAATGCTGCCAAAATGTTTAAAGCATATGTATTATAATATTTAATTTAAATTTAGTCAATAGTAGTTATTTTTAAATAAATATAAATTAAATATATATTTTCAAAATATATTCTAAAAAGTCGGAATTTGTGCTAAAATGAATTATAGAATAGGAGAGTGATAAAATGAATAATGATATTATACTTACAATAATAACATATTATTTTATTGCTGTTATAAGTATTATAGGAGTCCTTTATATAATAGAGTATTTTAGTAAGAGAAAGTATAAGTCTGAAATACAAAACTTAGATATTGAGAAAAATCAAATAATAGATGCTCCAGTAATGACTGAATTATCAAAAGTTGAATCACTCACTAAAACTAAATCCATTAAAGAAAAGTATGATATGTGGAAAAAAGAAATAAATGAATTAAAAGGCGAGTTAGAGTCTTCAATAAATGATATGATCTTAGATGCTGATTTTTTGCTTGAACAAAAAGATTTTAAAGATTATATTAAAAAGAGGATAAATATAGAAATAAAATTATATGAGGCAAAGGAGCAAAAAGAAAGAGTTCTTGATGAAATAAAGGAAATAACTTTAAGTGAAGAGCGTAATAGAGTAATAGTTACTGAATTAAAGACTGAATATAGAGAAATAGTTCATAATTTTGAAATAAACAAAGATGCTTTTATACCCGTAGATAATGTAGTTGATATGCAAATTGAAACTATAGAAAAAAGATTTCTTGATTTTGAATATGATATGGAAAAGCAAGATTATGTTTCCGCAAATAAGTTAGTTAAAGTAATTGAAACATTAATAAAACATTTAAAAACAATTGTTGAAGAAATTCCGCCATCACTCGTTATGGCAGAATCCATAATACCTAAAAGACTCGATGATATGAATAATACATATAACAATATGCTTAAATCGGGATATCAACTTGATTATTTAAATATAGAATATAATATTGATGAGATCAATAAAAAGATAGCTGATATCATGTCTAGAATAAGAGTTCTAAATCTTGAGGATGTATTGTTTGAATTAAGAACAATCCTTGAGTATACTGATTCAGTATATACTGATTTTGAGAGAGAGAAAATAGCAAGAAAAGAATATGAAGAATCTATAACTGTTTTTAAGTCCAAAGTCAAAAGAATCAATGAAATAATGAATAAACTATATGGAAAAGTTGTAGATGCAAAATATAATTATAAACTTTCAGAAGAACAATTAAGTTCTTTAGATACATTAAGTGAGGAACTAGTCATACTTGATGAAGATTTTAATAAATTATATGATGCTACTAAAACTACTAGTTTTCCTTATTCTAGATTAAATAAAGAACTAGGATTATTAATTTTAAAACTATCTAAAGTAGAAGAAAAATTACAAGATTATATTGATTCTATTGGTAACATGCAGGAAGATGAGAAAAGGGCAAGAGAACAGTTAGAAGATATGAAAGAATTACTTGAACTTAGTAAGTCTAAAATAAGAGAATATAAGATTCCATTGGTTCCAGATTCATATTTTATTGAGTTAAAAGAAGCTATAGAGGCAATAAGGGAAGTTAATAAAGAATTAGATGGAAAGCCAATAAATATAGAAATATTGAATACAAGAGTGGATACTGCTAGAGACTTAATATTTAAACTATACAATACAAGTAATGAACTTATTAAATCAGCAATGCTTGCAGAGAATGCTATAATCTATGGGAATAGATATAGATCAAAAAAAACATATATAGATGAAGGATTAAATAAAGCAGAAGTATTATTTAATAAGGGTGAATATAAGAAATCATTGGAGTTGTCACTTAATACAATTGATATTATTGAACCAGGTATACATAAAAAATTATTAAATCTATATGAAAAGAATTCTGAATAAGAATTTTTTTCTTTTTCATATAATATAATTTATTGGTGGTTCAATGAAAAGAATACTTGAGTATTTAGGAATAACATTATTATTTGGCATTAGTTTAATTTATACAGAAAGTATAACTAATATGGTAAAAAATAATGATTCAATAATGAAAGATATAAAAAACATCAGTAATGAGTATAGAACAGAAAGCGTTAATGCTTTAGTTTCTGATAAAGATATTGTACCTGGTATTAATGGTTGTGAAATAGACATAAACAAAAGTTATGAAAATATGAAAAAAATAA
>CAZMXJ010000051.1:0-6498 GCA_964570235.1 uncultured Clostridium sp.
TCTAATACTTTTATATCATAATAATTTAATATTATAAATTAATATATTTGGATTCTAATTAAAAGTATTTTTAATTTTGTATATAAAAATAAATAAGCCAAAACTTATTTATTTAAAATCGCATCAATAGGTTTAATACTTGTAATCTTTTTAGTCACTGCAAAAGTAACCATTAATGCACAATATAGTACTAATAAAAGCATAATGAATGGTACTAGTGGATGAGTAGATATTGCTTTTAGTATTATATAGTATTTATTAAACATGTTGTTATTTATTACTAAACATATTATAAACCAACCAATAATAGCTATAATCCAAGATATAATACCTACTAATAGTGATTCATATAAGAATATTTTAACTACATCAACTTCCCTCGCTCCTAGTGCTCTTAAAATACCAATTTCTTTCTTACAATATGAAACAGATATTGAAATAAAGTTAGAAAATAATATGAACGTAAATAACAAGAATACTAAACTAACTACTAATACATAAATATTGATACTATCGTATATTGATATAATATTATAAACATCATGATCATTATTAAATAAGTAACTATAAAATATTTCATCTTTTAACTCATCACCTTCATCAAATGAAAATGCGCCAAATCTCATTTTACTAAAAGAATTTTCAATATTTTTATAATCTTCATCATATATCATTACACGGTCAATATTTCTTAAAGATGGAACATAATCATCAACATATTTTTGACTAATATATATGTTATCATCTAAAGATATTCCTACTACTTTAACTAATTTTTCATGTACATTTACACTGCCATCTATAGAATAAATTGATAAACATAAATTAATTTCATTATCATTTAAATACTTGGTGATAAAATCATTTCTAAGTTTATCATAAGAAACACCATAATTAGCGGTTATATACTCATTAAAATTATTACCAAAGTCTTTATCTAATAACTTTAATGAATCAATTGGAATTATTACTTCATCTTTTTCAATACTATTAATATTAGTTATTCCATCTTTATTAATAATAGATATATCTTTATTTAATGCGACAGAATTATTTCTTAAATATTTATATTCATTAGTTTTTTTGTATAAAGATACATGTCTTAAAATTGCTTCCTTATTCTCTTTTAACTCTGCACTCTTCGTAAATCCTTTAACATATATATAAGATGCTTTAGATGCATAGTTTGTTGTAAAATATGAATACAATTCATTTGTACAAGTATTACTCTCTTTCATCTCTTTAAATAAAGAATTATCTTCATCAATTATACCAACTACATTAACACTATTACTACCAAGTTTAATATCTACATTAGAAGTTACTAATTCATCAAAATCTTTTGGAAAATATATTTTATCATCACTAGTCATAATTCCATATTTAATAATATATTCAGCCAAATACTTGTGAATTACTATTTCATTATCTTTACTAGGATACTTTCCAATAACTTTACCCATTATATTATCATCTTTTACTTCAATAAAATTTAATGTATACACTCCAATACTGAAATATTTAGAACTACTATTCACTTCACCAAATGTAAATCTTAGATTATCACCATTATCATATAACGAGTATACTTCATTTATTTCTCTATTTGTAATTTCTTTAATATTATTTATATCTTCAATATCTATTTTTTCTTTAATATATCCTTCATTTTTAGAAATATGATTTTTTGATACAAAATATGTTTTATATTTGTTTTCTTTCATGAAATTGCTAATATACTTTTGATTATCAAATATAGTAATATTTACAAAGAAACCCATAAATATTAACGAAATTGCAGTAAGAATTATAGTCATAATAAATCTAAAAGGCCTTACTTTAAAACTTCTAAGAGACATTTTAAATGCATGTTTAAATGGCAATCTAGACTTCCTATATGTAATTACTTCATTATTGTTATCAATAGTACTATTAGAATCATATAAAACATTACCATCTTCTATTTCTATTATTCTATCTCCATACATTTTAGCTGACTCCATATCATGAGATACAACTATTACTAATTTAGTTTTACTAATTTCTTTTAATATATTAAATATTTGACTACTAGAATTTCTATCTAAATTACCTGTTGGTTCATCCGCAAGAATATAATAAGGATTTTTAATTAACGCCCTTGCGATACCTACTCTTTGCTTTTCTCCTCCTGATAATTCATTAATTCTTCTACTTTCATAATTAGGAAGCCCAACTAAATTTAATAAATTACCGATATCTTTAATATTATTTTTATTTTGTAGTTTAAGAGAAAGTTCAATATTCTCATACACGGTATAATCTTCTAATAAATTAAACTCTTGAAATATAAAACCAACACATGTATTTCTATAAGAATCCCTTTCAGATTTACTAAAACGATTTAAACTCTTACCATTAAAAATAATATCACCAGATGTGGCTGTATCTAACGCTCCTAAAATATTTAATAAAGTACTCTTACCACTACCACTCTTACCTACAATAAATGTAAGACCTGAACTACCAAAAGATAAATTAATGTTATTAAGTGCATTTGTACATACACCTTTCTTAGATTTATAAACTTTACTAACATCTTTTAACTCTATCATAACAGACTCCTTTACTATAATTTAATTTTACCAAATTGCAATATTAAAGTCAAGTTAACTATAACTAAATTTTAAGTATTAAATTTTATTATTTATATTATTTAAATACATTATATATTTATTACTATTTCCTATATTTAAATAAGAAATAAATGAATTAATACTTAAACTACTATCTATACCCTTTCTTTTAATTCTTCTTTTTCTTCTTTGTCTATATATTGTACTTTTTACAGGAATATTTTTTATTTTATTACCAAGTATATACTTCCATTTACAATATATAAATTTATTACTTTTTATTATCTTAGTCTTATTTTCATTAATTACTATTCCAATACTCTTGCACATTTCCTTATATCTATTTAACAAGTTTAAAGCCTCACTATAAGAAGATACTAAACATATAGCACTTCATATATCTTTCTACAAATAAGCTATTATTCTCCAAATAATGGTCTAATACATTAGGTATTATACTTGCTTCTCTTTGTGCAATTTCAATACCTAACGCTATACCATTTTCATTTACAAATAAATAATCTTCTATCACTTTAATAGTATAATCATTCTTTATATATTTTTTATGAATATTATGGATAACATCATGACTACAATTAAGAAAAAAACTAGAAAAATCAATTAAAATTATATATAAATCATTTCCATATAAATTATAATACTTTCTTAGTTTACTCTTAACTCTATTAATCGCAAATATAAAACCTTTATCATACATACTAGCACCATTATCATATATTAAATAAGGATAATAAATAGGTAATATTATTTCATTAGAAAGAACTTTATGCACTAACCTATCCTTTATATGAGGAGCGTCTATATCACGTACTTTTCCCCTTTCATTAATTCTAAATTTATAAGTTTCCCCTACTTTATAAGAATTATTCTTAATATTATGACAAGTAGTAGCTATTATGGTAAACTCATGTAAAATAAATGTAATAGTAGACTTTTTCCACCTAACACCATTACAACATTTATCTGCATAATACATTACCTTACCAAAAGTAAAACACTTATTAACATCACTAAATAATTCACACCTTCTATCAATTTTTTTATTTTTTTTTTCTCATCTTCTTCTATATCTCAATTCTCTTCTTTCACTACTATTCATTAAACACCTCTAAAAAAAATAAAGAAGTAGTTTATTTTAATATACTACTTCTTTATTTATATTATTAACTAATGTATAAGATACTAGATTCATTTAAACTACTTACCTAGAATAGACCCATGAAATTAAGACAAATGAATAAAATCTTAACCATGCAAGAAGCGTTCCGAGTCCACACAATCATTAGTTTGCTTTAAGAATACTTTAATATTCTAAGGTTATATCGATCCTTTCTTTTAAAAAGCAGTTAAAGTGTTATTCAAACAACTTTATTTTACCTGTTCTGCCTTCTTACAGAAATCTGGAGAAACGCCATTTGTATTATTAGCATTGTTGTTATTCCAGTTACCATTATTATTCACATTATAGAAATTGTTAGTATTATTGGAATTGGCCGAGCGAAGCCACCAAACAAAAGTCTACCGCTAAGAGGACAAACATCGTGCAATTATCATCGATACACCTATTTCAAAAAACTACTCAAATATTAATCCGATAGTTTTAGAAACCAATATTTCTATTATTTCTTTATCAGTTATATCATCCCTTTTTAACTTATCAAACTTTTTCTTATCGGAAGCAATAACTCCTTTTAAAAGATCATATTGTCTTTGATACATAACGCCTAATTCTTCCATTCTCTTATCAAGCATTTCTAGTGCCTCATTATAAGAATAATTTTTACCATTTTTTCTATTAAAACACTTAGAAGGATTCGTATATAATATTCTAACCATATCCATAACTCTTTTCTCCAGTGCTGACAAACAAGAATATGAAATTTTTAAAAGCCATCTTCTAGTTACATACTCTTCATAATTTGCAGGATTAATATTATATGCCATATTAACTAAATCTGCCTGTAAGCAAGCAAGTCTATCTATTGGTTGCTGATAAATTCTTGCCCACCTTGCTGATAATTCAGAACACAAATTCATAATCTCAACTTGTAAATTAAAAGCATTATCTACATAATCAAGTCCACTTGGTTTTCTTTTAAATCTCGGTACTAACATAACTATTCATATATAATTATAATTAATTATATTCCTTTCAAAAAGTCTATTCCACATCATCAAATCCATTGATGATGTGGAAGTATTTATTAAATGTTTTTTGGCTTTACTCGTTTTCACTCGTAGTGCGCCCTTTCAAAAACATTTAATTTCGGGTTTTTGTTTTCTTTTCTCTCTTTTATTTCGTTTAGTATTTTATTCTATACTTCGTATTTTTCTAACCCAATCGGAAAGCTGGAGAAACGCCATAGGTATAACTAGCACCGTAGGCATTCCAATCACCAATACTATTCACACCCCAGAAAGAATTACTACGATTAGAATAGGCCGAGCGAAGCCACCAAGATGATGCTGAGCCTGCGTTATTCTTTATTGCATTACTATAACTTGATGTTGTTACTCCATTTTCTTCATACCAATCTAGTTGTCTTGATGTTCCTCTTGATGTATCATAACTATTTGTAAATGATGTCCCATATACTTCTTCTGGTGATAATAGATATAACTTATCTGTGCTTACAAAGTTGCCCTCTTCTCTACTTTTGTCTTCACTTCCTAGACTTGATACTACCTTTGTATCTATTATTGCATTCCTTAATTCTTCTGGTAATGCGTTATATATTGTTCCACTTCCTGTTTCTTCAGTAACATTTATGTAATCATACATCTGTGATCCTGGCCATCCATCTTTATTCCATCCATACTGGTATGTTGTGCCATTATATTCTCCTGATGGATTCATGTTATGTGTTGTTATTATATCTGCAAATTCTACTACAAATCCACATGCTGTTTGTGATGCTAGTGTTCCATCACATGCTGTTTTATTTGCTATTCTTAATGTATGTGTTCCTAATGAACCTAAATCTACTGTCTTTGTATCTCCTACATTGTAATTTGATGTATCTCCTTCTTGTACTGCGGTTACTATTGTTGCCCAACTATCTGCACTAAAACTTACTGGTCTTGGACATTCTTCTACTACTTCTGCATTTTCTTTTGTTCCTGAACATACAGCCATTCCTTCAAACTTACCCTGTCCTATTATTTTTACTTTTGCTTTTCCATCTACAAACTTTATACTACAACTTGTATAGTCTTCACTTGTTAATTGTGCTACATCAGAACATGTTATATCTTTTTCTATACCTAATGTTTGATTAGACATATATGCACTTTCTGCACTACTTGCGATTAATTTGGCAGATGACGCTAATGCTCCTTTTCTTGATTCTGTTATTGTACTTATTATTTGTGGTACTGCTATTACTAATATTACTGCGAGTATCACTATTACTGCTAGTAATTCCACTAATGTAAACCCTTTACTCTTCTTTACCATAATTTAACTCCTTTCTTCATGGGTAATATAAATGCGACTTATGGTATATCACATTCTCCTACCTTATTATTACAAAACTATAATAGCATATTCTCATCATTTATTCCATAACTTTTTGTAAGTTGTTTACTAAGTGATACCATCTTTATTAAATACCCACTTGCGACTCCACTTAAATAAACTACTTATGTTTATATATCCAGAGTTTCTATACCTCAACTAAAGTATCTTCCATAATAGAATATAAATAAGTATATACTTTCTTATTAGTTAGATTACTAATATATTTTTTATATATATTTAATTGTTTCTTATATTCATTATCATCTATATTCTTTAATTTATAATCTATTATTTTAATGTAATCATCATATTCAATCATCAAGTCAATAATACCATGATATT
>CAZMXJ010000052.1:0-6493 GCA_964570235.1 uncultured Clostridium sp.
ATGTGCATTTTCTTCCTAATACATTAGATGGGGTTTTGAAGATGCCTAAGATGTTTTTAGATATATATGCTTGGTGGGTTAAAAAGATTTATTTGAAATCAGATTATTTGGTTGTTGTAAATCCTAATTATATAGAAGAAATGGTAAAATTAGGTTTTGACAAAGATAAGATTTTTTATATTCCTAATATTGTTTCTAGTGATAATTTTTATGTAATGTCCGAAAAGAAGAAAAATTTGTGTAGGAAAAAGTATGGATATAGTGATGATGATTTTATAGTGATTTCAGTTGGGCAGTTACATAAGGGTAAGGGTGTTTTAGATTTTATTAAACTTGCAAAAGAAAATCCTGATATAAAATTTTTGTGGGTTGGTGGATTTAATTTTGGAAAGGTAATGGAAGGATATAGCGAAATAAAAGAGGTTTATGATAACCCTCCTTCGAATTTAAGATTTTCAGGTATTGTGGATAGAAAAGAAGTTAATGCTTTTTGTAATATCTCTGATGTTTTTTTTCTTCCTTCGTATTATGAATCCTTTGCGCTTGTGGTTTTAGAAGCTGCAAATACAGAAAAACCAATAATACTGAGAGATTTATATACATATAAAGATATAGATTATGATAATGTTTTGTATGGAAAGAATAATAATGATTTTATTAAATATATAAGGATGCTTAAAGATGATAAAACTCAATATAGAAAGTATGTAAATAAAACAAAGAAAATAAAAAAGATGTATAATGAAAAAGAAATATATAAGAAATGGCTTTATGTTTATAAAACTATTACTAATAAATAATTATAAAATGATATTTTCATGTGATTGTGGTAAAATATTATGATGAGGTGATGTTATGCTTAAGATAAATAACCTAAGTGTTAATGTTGGTGAAAAAAGTATACTTAAGAATTTAAACTTAAATATTAATGATGGTGAAGTACATGCAATAATGGGTCCAAATGGTACTGGAAAATCAACATTATCTAAAGTTATAATGAGAGATGAGAACTTTAAAGTGGTAAGTGGAACTATAGAATATAATGATAATGATGTCCTATCTTTAACTACAGATGAGGTAGCTAGGTTAGGTATATTTCTTGCTATGCAATATCCCATATCAATTGAAGGCGTTAGTAATGCAGATATGCTTAGAGCTGCTTTAAGTATAAGGGAAGGTAAAAATATTAATTTGTTTAAATTTGTAAATGAATTAGAAAATGCATATGATGAACTTAAATTTGATAAATCAACTATTCATTCATCTATAAATGAAGGTTTTTCTGGTGGGGAAAGAAAAAAGAATGAAATAATAGGTATGAAAATATTAAAACCTGAATTTATTATTTTAGACGAAATTGATTCTGGAGTAGATGTTGATAATTTAAAAGTAATAGCTAATAGTATATTAAAATATAAAGAACAAACTAATGCATCAATATTAATTATTACGCATTATCCACATGTACTAGAATATATAAAGCCAGATTATGTTCATATTATGAATGAGGGAAGTATTGTAAAAACAGGTGATTATAGCCTTGCTTTGTCAATTTTAGAAAATGGATATGAGGCAAGCATTATGAAGGAAGATATTAATAATGAATAATATATTAGTAGATAGGGTAAAATTTGTCGGGAGAAATGTGATTGATGATTTGGATTACAATTTATATGAGATTGATAAAGATGCTGTAGTAACAATAAATATAAAAGATTCTAAATATGATAAATATGAATTTAATCTATGTGAAAATGCTCATTTGATAATTAATAAAGTTTATAATGAGAAGAATATAAAAGAGGAGATTACTATTAATTTGAATGGATTTAATAGTAGAGTAGATTATAATTTTAGTACACTAGTATATGATGATCAAAAATATGTAATAAATATTAATCATAACAACAAATATACAATAAGTAATGTAGTTAATCATGGTGTTGTGATGAATGATTCACATCTTATTTTTGAAGTGAACTCTATTGTAAAAAAAGGTAACAAAAATTCAAAATTAAATCAAGAGAGTAAAATTATAGTTATGTCATCTAATAATAGTATTATTAAACCTAATTTATTTATAGATGAATATGATGTTGATGCCATCCATTCTGCAACTATTGGTAGGTTTAGTAAAGAAGAAGTTTTCTATTTAATGACAAAAGGATTAACAAAAAAGGAGTCACTCGAGCTTCTTATAAAGGGATTTCTAGATGTGAGGAGGTGAGGTATGGATTTTAGAAAAGATTTTAGAATGCTTGATAAAAGTTTAGTATATTTTGATAGTGCTGCCACATCTTTTAAACCAGATTGCGTAATAGAAAGCATCAAAGATTATTATACTAATTATACTGCTAATGCACATAGAGGAGATTATGATATTAGTTTTGAGGTTGATACAAAGTATGAGGGGGTTAGGGAAAAAGTAAAGGAATTTATTAATGCAGATAGGAAAGAAGAAATCGTGTTCACAAGTGGTACAACACAATCACTAAATATGATAGCTAAAGGATTTTTTGAGGATTATTTGGATAATGGGGACGAAGTCTTATTAACTAAAGCAGAACATGCATCTAATATTCTTCCATGGTTTAATATAAAAAAGGATATTAAAATAAAATATATAGAGTTAGAAAATGATTTGGTAACTATGGAAAGTGTGATAAATAGTATTTCTTCAAATACAAAAGTTATATCTATAGCGCATGTAACAAATGTTATTGGCGACATAAGGCCAATAAAAGAAATAACTGAGTATGCTCATAAACATAATATTTTAGTTGTACTAGATGCTGCTCAGAGTATTCCACATATGAAGGTTGATGTTAAATATTTAGATGTTGATTTTATGGCGTTTTCTGGACATAAAATGTGTGGCCCAACTGGTATAGGTGTACTTTATGGAAAATATGATTTATTAAAGAAAATGAATCCACAGAATGTTGGTGGAGGAATGAATAATGACTTTGAAAGTAATATGACTTATAGATATAAAGAGATTCCATATAAACTTGAGGCAGGAACACCTAATATTGCAGGAGTAATTGGATTGGGAAGTGCGATAGATTATATAAATAAAATAGGAATAGATGTAATAGGAGATTATGTAGATAAATTAAGAAGTTATGCAATAGATAAAATGCAAAATTTAAATAATATAGAAATATATAATAAAAATATTAAATCTTCTACAATAGTGTTTAACGTAAAAGGTGTGCATAGTCAAGATACTGCAACATATTTAAATAAAAATGGTATATGTGTAAGAGCTGGTAATCATTGTGCAAAAATATTGAAAGATGAGATAGGTGTTACAAATACATGTAGAATAAGTTTGTATTTTTATAATACAAGAGATGATATAGATGCATTAGTTAGGGCATTAAATAATGATGATATATTGAGAGAATCATTGATGTAAAAATAGTTTAGAATTTTAAGTTCTAAACTATTTTATTTGTAATGGTAAATTGTATTTTAATGGAATTTTATTATAATTATATTCTACGTTTTTTATAACTCCAATATCATATGGAGTATCATCAAATGTATTATATAGAATATTTATATCTTTATTTTTATATAGATAATCATTAGTGTTTTTAATCATACTAAGTGATAATTTAATAGAAGATTTAAAAATACTATTGATGTTATATTTTTGTAATAACTTACTTGAACTTACATATTTAGAAAAATTTGAATTAATATCATAAGAATTAATTCTAGATAATTTTATAAATAAACATTTATTATTATATAGTTTGTTAATTGGACATTTACAACTTCTTATTAAGAAAATAAAAGCTTTGTAAAGACGATTAACATTGAAAAAACCATAAACACTTCTATATGTTGTATTTATCATATTTCTTAAAATTTTATCATTCATATATTCACTTTTCATAAATGAGAAATCTATATTACCATATTTTTTTATTAAATATTTATCCATTTCACATTCTAAATATGTATGTGGTTTAATAAGAGATTTCGGTTTAATCTCATTTAAAATTTTACCAATGAAAGGATGTATTGTTATGTCGAATGCATAATGCGATATATGACCATACAAATAGGACATTATTAATTTATTGTTCTGTAAATTATTATCTTTTATGTATTTAATTGTATTTATAAAAAAGTTTCTTGAATTAACTGTATGAGTTTCTTTAAAATAACTTCGATTTAAGAAGGTTAAATCTTGACCAAAAGAGAATAATTTCATTAAGTCTTTATCTACTATATCTTTATTTTTTAAATTTTTGTATATTTTTTCAGCTAAAATAATATGACTAGAATAATTTGCCATATGAATATCCTCCTTTCTCCCTAAATATTTTATAACTAAATTCAATATAAGTCAAATAACAATATGCATATTGTAATATAAGTATTAATATTAATATTCAAAAATATTGCATTTTTAAGTCTATTTTTAGTATATATGGAATATTGACATAATAATATATGACTGGTAATATATAGGTATAAAGGAGGAATTATGAATATTAAGAAAGTTATAAATAATCATGTTGCACCTTTAGTTTTAGCTGCATCAATAACAGGGTCAGTATTGGCTACTAATGTTTTAGAAGTGCATGCAGAAACTACAGATGAAAGTATTAACGTTGAAAGTGAAGGAAAGGGAAGTATATCTAACTATTTTGATACTTTAGAGGAAGCTAAAAAGTGGTTAGAGGATAGAGAAAGAGTATTAGCTACAACATATGAAATAACAGGGAAGTATATACATGAATGTAATAATGAACTTATAAAAAAGGAAATAGTAGAAATAGATGAGGTATATGATACTGAGGAAGAAGCATTAAAGTATTTAGAAGAATTAAAAAAACTAGAGAATTGTTCAGTTGACTTAACTATTACTAAAGTTGGAGAAGTTGTCGAAAAAACAGAAACTATAGAAGTTGATAAGACATTTAATACTATGGAAGAATTAAATGCATATAAAGACTCTTTATCTTCAAAAGATAATCTGAACTTGGTTGTTAAAGAGATACCTAATGGTTGGAAATTGGGTGATGAGGTTAAGGAAGCTGATTTAACTGCAGATTCTGAGGAAGAATTAGAAGCAAAGATAAATGAGGTTAAAGAGAAAATTAGTTCTGAAGAAACAGATGTCATTAATTATGATGTAAGAGTCGAAACGGATGTAAAAGAAGAAAATGTTCCCTCAAATGTTAGAAAAGAAGATTTTAGTTTAACATTTGATACAAAAGAAGAGGCATTAGAATTTATTGAATTAAAAAAGGATGAAGTTAAGGATGATTCAGATAGAAGTTATGAATTTGGTGAAATAAGCGAAAAAAGTGTATTTAGTCACAATGAAACTACTGATATTAATGAATTATTCTCTACTAAAGAAGAATTAGAAGCATTTAAATTTGAACTTGAAAAACAAGGATATACACTTAGTGATTTAGAAGAATTAGTTGAAACACATGTAGTAATTGAAAATGTAGAAACAGGGAAGTTAATTGTTAATGGATCATCTAAGTTATCATCTAACTCTCATTATGAAGTTTGTGGGAACTACATAATTATTAAACAAGCAAGTGGTAATGTTGCAGTATGGACACCAAGTGGCTTAACTGGTGAGCAAATGACTTCATTTAAAGAATCATTCTTGAGTGGAAATTATGATCCATCAATATCATCATCAACTAATTTTGTATTTATATCTGGTTCTGGTGAATTTGATTTGTCATCAATTGCATCAAATTGGGGAGTTTATACTATTGGATATAGTGATGGTGTTATTACTCTTGATTGTTCAAGTGATAAGATTTCACATTTAAATTATGGTAGTTATTCAAAAGAAGTGGAACCAGTCGAAAAAACAGTTGAGGAGTATAGACTAACTGGCAAAAAAACAATACCAGTAAATAAAACTGTTTATGAGTTAAATTATTCATTAAATACACAAGAATATGAAACTAAGAAAACTTATGTTGCAAGTGTTTTCAAGACTATTAAAACAAAAAGTGTAGTCTATAATTTGTCTGGTTCATATACTGAAACTAAGAAAGAAGAACCTAAATATAATTTAAAGGGAAAGATTGTTAAGAGTATATATGGTACTAGATATAAAGCTGTAATTAATTTTAAATATAAAACTAAGGAAGAACAAAAACAAGATGAAGATATTCCAAAAACAGGGGATGAAAGTAATATAGGTATATATAAAGCAGTACTTACTGGTTCTGTGCTTGGATTGGTTGGCACAATTAGCACAAAAGTGAAAAAGAAAAAGAGACAATAAATTGGTTATAGTTTGATAGTTTATAAAAGAGGATTGTAATCTGCAATATACAGAGGACAATCCTTTTAATTTTTAATAAAATTTGAATTTTTTTATATTTTAGGTATTTATTTTTTAGAAGTTATATGTTATACTAATTCAGTAATTTGAATTTATGGGCTGTTAGCTCAGTTGGTAGAGCAACTGACTCTTAATCAGTGGGTCTAGGGT
>CAZMXJ010000053.1:0-6416 GCA_964570235.1 uncultured Clostridium sp.
CGCAAATAAAGCAATTTAAAAAGTCACGTAAAATAAAAAAGCACTAATTATATAGCACTTTCATCTAAATCTATTAATACTTCTTTAACACTATTAAAAAATAATGGTATTAATTCTTTTATTAGTTTATCATCTTCTATTTCTACTAAATCATCATTCTCTTGATAACAAAATTTAAAATCACTATTATCATCATTATTTAGAATATAATAATATATCTTATTCTTAAAGTTTGTTTTACAAACAACAACATATTCATTATCATTGTCTAGTATTAATGTATCTTTTATGTTAATCATAGACTTCTTCCCCTTTTTTCTTCTTTAGTTAATTCATCAATTTTATAATTTATTTTATATGAATCTTCTAGTCTTGCTTTTCTTGAAATCGATTCAACTAATGATTTTAGTGACATTACTGATCCACTTGAACTTACCATGCCTAAAAGTAATGTGCCTACTGTCCTTTCAAATTCCGGTTCACCACCAAACGCTACTGAAAAGCAAACGATTGACGCTAAAGCAGTCGCACCAACTACTAAAGAATTTAAAGATACATTTCTTTTCTCTTCTTGTATCTCTTCTTCGTACTTTTTCTTACTTTTAATTTTATGCCTTGTCGATTTTCTTTCTTCAATTTCTCTATTTTTCCTTATTGAATTCAAATATCTTACTACTTCAATTCTTTCATCAAACGGTAAATTAAGCTGATTTAATATTTCAGAATAGTTATAACCCATTTGAATTTTTTCATCTATTCTTCTTGCTATAGTTATTAAATCTCCCCTTGTAGTTTTGGAATTATCTCTCAATGTAAACACATCTTCAGTTTGGCTATTAGTTTTTTTATCAAACTCATTATTCATAGAAATCACCTTCTTAATTAATTTTAGTATAACACACTATTTCAATTTTACATTCGTTTCGAACTTTTATTTACATAATTTTACTTTAGTTTGATTATATTACTATATTGCGAATAAATTTATTTGATAAGTTGTCGAAATATGACGTCAGGATGGCATAGAAAAAGAGATATTAATCTCCTAGTTTTAGCTCAAACATAATATCTCTTAATTCAGTTGCTCTTTCAAAGTCTAAATTTCTTGCTGCTTCCATCATCTCTTTCTCTATTCTTTCAATCATCTTAGCCTTTTCTTTCTTGCTATATGTAGGCTTTTCAATCTTCTTATCATCATCTTCATTAGTAATTAAATCTCTAATTTCTTTCTCAATTGTCTTTGGAATAATGTTGTGTTCTTCATTATACTTAATTTGAATACTTCTTCTTCTTTCTGTTTCTTTTATAGCAATATCCATTGCTTCACTTATCTTATCTGCATACATAATTACATGCCCACTCGCATTTCTAGCACATCTTCCTATAGTTTGAATTAGACTTCTTTCACTACGAAGGAAACCTTGCTTATCTGCATCAAGTATTGCAATTAAACTAACTTCAGGAATATCTATTCCTTCTCTAAGAAGATTAATTCCTACAACAACATCATACTTACCTAATCTTAAATCTCTTATTATTTTAGTCCTTTCAAGTGTCTTGATCTCATTATGAAGATATGCAACTTTTATATCTAAATTCTTAAGATAATTAGTTAATTCTTCAGACATTCTTATAGTAAGAGTAGTTATAAGAACTCTCTCATTTTTCTCAATTCTCTTATTTATTTCACCAACAATATCATCAATTTGTCCTTTAGTTTCTCTAACTTCAATTGTTGGATCTAAAAGTCCCGTTGGTCTTATAATTTGCTCTACATAATTATTGTTTACTAATTCTAATTCATAATCACCTGGAGTAGCTGATACATATATAGCTTGATTAATCTTTTTTCTAAACTCATCAAATTTTAGTGGTCTATTATCAAGGGCACTTGGAAGACGAAATCCATAATCAACTAGTATTTGTTTTCTTGCCCTATCCCCATTAAACATACCCCTTACTTGAGGAAGAGTTACATGAGATTCATCCACTACAAGAAGAAAATCTTTTGGAAAGAAATCTATCAATGTAGTAGGAGTTTCTCCTTCTTCTTTTAAAGCAAGATGTCTTGAATAGTTTTCTATTCCCCTACAAAAACCAGTTTCACCTAGTATTTCCATATCATAATTTGTTCTTTCTTCTATTCTTTGTGCCTCTAATAATTTATTGTTTTCTCTATAATATGACAACCTGTCAGCAAGTTCTTCTTTTATTCTTTCAATGCTTATTTTTAACTTTTCTTCATCAGTAACAAAGTGAGATGCTGCAAAGATAGTTATTGTCTTTTTATTAGTTTTAATTGCGCCAGTAAGAGTGTCAAATTCACTAATTCTTTCTACTTCATCATCAAAAAACTCTATTCTTATACCACTAGTTTTCTCATTTACTGGAATAAGTTCTATAACATCTCCTTTTGCTCTAAAGCAACCTCTTTTAAGTTCAATATTATTTCTTTCATAAAGCATTTCTACTAATTTTTTGAGAACAACATCTCTTTCAATTTTATCTCCTACATTTAAAGTAATAGTGTGTTTTTTATATTCTTCAACTTCACCTATACCATATATACATGATACACTTGCGACTACTATTACATCTCTTCTATTGATAAGTGCTGCAGTTGCACTATGTCTAAGCTCATCTATCTCATCATTAATAGAAGCATCTTTTTCTATATATGTATCTGTACTTGGAACATAAGCTTCTGGCTGGTAATAATCGTAATAACTAACAAAGTATTCTACTCTGTTATTTGGAAACAACTCTTTGAGTTCACTATAAAGTTGTCCAGCAAGAGTTTTATTATGAGCAAGAACTAGTGTCGGTTTATTTACTTCTTTTATTACATTAGCAATTGTAAAAGTCTTACCTGTACCTGTTGCACCTAGTAATACTTGATCTTTCTTACCAGATTTAATACCTTCAACTAACTTCTCTATTGCTTTTGGTTGATCACCACTTGGAGTATATTTAGATACTAATTCAAACATAAGATACTTCCTTTCATTTATATAATGTATTAATTAATCAAGAGTATTCTACCATTTTTAACATGAGAAAACAAGGATATAATGTCTATATCCCATTATCCAATTTTGTAAATATTTAATACATATTTAATACTTCTTATATACATCTATTAAACTAGATATCCAATAGATTATATATTTTTTCATATTTACTACTATTTATATCGTTATTTCTGTCCATTAAAAGTACATCCAATCCCTTCTCTTCTGCTCTTTCTAAATTTACTTCATTATCATCTATAAATAGTGCTTCATGAGGTTTTATATCAAAATCATCTACTACATAATCAAAAAATATTCCGTCTTTCTTTTGAGTACCATAATAAGATGATATATATACTTTTTCAAAATACTTTGTTAACTTTTTATCATCTAATATTTTTTCTACACATGGCCAGTTGTCAGTTAATAAAATTAATTTGTATTTTTTCTTTAATCTTTCTAATTCTTCTTTAATACCATCATAAAAAGTATACTTATCGCTTTCATAAGTAAAATTATACGCAATTTCATGTACTACATCATCACTATACTTAGGATAATTTATTTCTTGTAATACTAATGAATATAATTCAAAAAAGTTATTATATTCTTCTTCTTGAGTAAGCATTTTTCTTCCAATTATATCATTAAATTTATTGAAATCTTCATTTAACACATCTCTATCAATTAAACTCATATCTATAACTTTTTCAAATTTTGGTGTTATAAACCAATCTCCAGTGGTAGGTCCGGCTAAAACCTTACCAAAATCTAAAATTATATATTTATACTTCATATTATGCCTCTTAAAATATTCCTACAATATTACCTTTCTCATCTATATCTATTTTTTCTGATGCTGGATGTTTTGGAAGACCTGGCATAGTCATTATATTTCCTGCCATAACTACTATAAATCCAGCTCCAGATTTTAATTCTACATTTTTAACTGTTATATTATAACTATCATTACACTCTAAATTTTTAGGATTATCTGAGAAAGAATATTGCGTTTTTGCGATACATATTGGCAAGTTACTATAACCAAATTCATTAATCCTATTTATATTTTCTAGTGCTTCCTTTTCAAATACCACATCTTTAGCTCCATATACTTGTGTTGCAACTTTTTTTATCTTTTCTTCTATAGAATCACTCAACTCATAAGTGTAGTTTAAATTTGTTCTATTTTCACAAAGTTTAACAAGCTTTTCAGCAATATTTGTTGCACCAATTCCACCTTTTGCCCAGCCTTCTACCAAACTCATTTCTACATCTTTTTCTTTTAATCTTTGCTCTAAAAACTTTATTTCTTCATCAGTATCTATAGAATATTTATTAATTGCAACTATTACATTTAAACCAAACTTATTTTTTAAATTATCTATATGTTTAAATAAATTATTCATACCTTTTTCTAGTGCACAAATATTTTCTTCATTTAATTTTTCTTTTTCTATACCACCATGATACTTTAATGCCTTTATTGTAGCGACTAAAACAACAGCATCAGGTGTTTTGTTCATTTTCCTACATTTAATATTTAAAAATTTCTCTGCACCTAAATCAGCTCCAAATCCGGCTTCTGTTATGACATAATCACTTAATTTAAGCGCTAGTTTAGTAGCTATAATACTATTACATCCATGTGCTATATTAGCAAAAGGTCCACCATGTATTAATGTAGGTGTATGTTCTAGTGTTTGTACTATATTTGGTTTAATAGCATCTTTTAATAATACAGCCATACTACCCTCTATATTTAAATCCTTTGCGTATATTGGATGCCCTTCTTTATTATATCCAACTAAAATATTGGCTAGTCTTTTCTTTAAATCATTTATATCATTAGAAAGACACAATATTGCCATTATTTCTGATGCAACAGAAATATCAAATTTATCTTTTCTAGGTACAATCTTTTCATCATTTAATCCGCACTCTATATTTCTAAGTTGTCTATCATTTAAATCCACACATCTTTTCCAAACTACTTTTTCAAATCCTAGTTCATTTCCAAAATATATATGATTATCTATAACACTAGATAATAGGTTATTCGCAGATGTAATCGCATGAATATCTCCCGTAAAATGAAGATTAATGTCTTCCATAGGGGAAACTTGAGAATAACCTCCACCTGTCGCACCTCCTTTTATACCAAATACTGGTCCTAAAGAAGGTTCTCTTAATGCTAAAATAGAATTCTTACCTATTTTTCTAAGACCATCTGCAATTGCAATCGACATAGTTGTTTTTCCTTCACCAAGCGGAGTTGGGCTTATTGCCGTTACTAGTATTAATTTACCATCCTCTTTATCTTTCAAACTATCATAAACTTCACTAGATATTTTTGCCTTGTATTTTCCATATTCTTCTAAATATTCTTCATTAATGTTTACTTTTTTTGCTACATCTACTATTCTTTCTAATTTTATACTTTTAGCTATTTCTATGTCAGTCATATTATCACCTCATATTAATTTTATCACATGAATTAAAAAAAGAATAGATAAGTCTATTCTTATAAAAATTCTTTTAACTTTTCAACATATTCTTCTTGAAAATCAACATACTCTTCTATTATATCTTTTGTACCTTTATCAATTTCTTTATTGTTTAATAATTTTCTTCCTTCAATTATTCCCATATTTGTACCTTTTAAAAATAATTCTGCAATCTTTGATTCGCTATCTTCTGAAGTAATTCGTATTTGTATTCCATACCATGTCATCATTTTTTCTAAAGTACTTGTTTCATGTGGTTCTTTATCTGTATATTTAGAATACTTTCTTTCTATTTTTTTTATTATTTTTTCATATAATTTTGCTTGACTTTCAAGCACTTTTTTTAATTTCTTATTTTCAACTTTTTCTAGTACATATTTTATAGAATCCCTACCCATGCATGCGCCTTTATTTAGTTCATCTAATACATTTAATTTTTCTTCATTTTTCATGATAACCTCCAGTATTATAATGAACTATTTTTAATTTATTATTCATAATTCTTATATATGACATAATGTCATTGTGTTTCTATTGAATCTATTAAATACAAAGTTTTATATGTTTTTGATTTTTTTAATAATTCTTCATGTGTTCCTGTTGATTCTAATTTTCCATTCTCAATTACGTGTATTATATCTGCATCTTTTATTGTAGATAATCTATGAGCAACTATTATTATTGTATGATCTAAAACTAAATTATCTATTGTTCTTTTTATGTATTCCTGTGATTCATTATCGAGAGCACTTGTAGCTTCATCAAATAATATTATTCTTGTATTAATTAAAAGCGTTCTTGCTATTGCAATTCTTTGCTTTTGACCACCAGATAAGTTTACACCACCTTCACCTATTACGGTATCATACTTATTAGGTAAATTCATTATATAATCATC
>CAZMXJ010000054.1:0-6280 GCA_964570235.1 uncultured Clostridium sp.
TATACCGATATCACTACTAGATAATGCAGGACTATCATTAATGCCATCTCCACACATCATAACAATTTTGTTTTGCTTTTTAAGGCTTCTAATTGTTTCTGCTTTTTCAGATGGAACTACATCGCTTATCACTTTACTAATTCCTAAGGTTTCCGCTATTTTAAGAGCAGTTTCTTCATTATCACCAGTTAACATTATAGTTTCTATGTTATTTCTTGCAAGTTCACTGATAACTTTCTTTCCGTTTTCTCTTACAATATCATTTACACCAATTAAAGCGATAATTTTCTTGTTTTTAATTACATAAACAATAGAATTACCATTAGTTGCTAATTGTTTTTCATCTTCTAAATAATCGTTTTTAATCTTAAATTTACTAACTAATTTAGCATTCCCTAACAATATTTCTTCTGAATTTATTTGAGCTTTAATCCCTAAGCCAGCCAAATTTTCATAATTAGTTACTTCTAAACTATTGAGTTTATTTTCATTCATGTATTCTATAAAAGCACTCCCTATTGGATGGTTAGAATTTTTTTCTATACTTCCTACAAGTTGCAGTAGTTTCTTATCACTCATATCACTATAATTATATAGTTTAGATATTTTTAATTTTCCATAAGTTAAAGTTCCAGTTTTATCAAAGACGATAGTATTCACCTTTCCTACTTTTTCTAAAATCTCACTTTTCTTAATTAAAATTCCATTAGAAGCACATATACCCTCACTAACAACAATTGCTAATGGTGTTGCAAGCCCTAAACTACATGGACAAGCAACAACTAAAATTGTTACAAATGTTATTAATGATTCACTAAAATCTTTCGTTATTATTAAATATAATACAAAAGTTATAATTGCCACTATGATAACAAATGGAACAAATATTCCAGATACTTTATCTGCTACTTTAGAAATAGGCGCTTTGGTATTTGTTGCTTCTATTACTAATCTTACAATTTCTGAAACTGTTGATTCTTTGCCAATTTTTTCTGCTTTATATTCAATATAACCATCAAAATTCATACTTCCTGCTAATACTTTATTTCCAACAGTTTTACTAATAGGCTTACTCTCTCCAGTTAGAAATGAATCATCAAAATGAGCATTACCAAGTAGTATTTCTCCATCTACAGCAATTTTTTCTCCTGCTTTACATACTATAATATCATTTTTCTTAATCTCGTCTAAAGTAACTTCTTTATATTCATTTCCTACTTTTTTTATTGCTTTATTAGGAGTTATAGTAACTAACTTACTTATTGCCTCTTTGGTTTTATCTTTACTTACACCATCTATATATCTTCCTAGTTTAATGAAATATATAACGATAGCAGAAGATTCAAAATATAAATTCATTACTGCATTAGATTGACCATTAAATATTAAGTACATATTATATAGACTATATAAAAAACTTGTAATAACACCAATACCCACTAAAGTATCCATATTGGGAGTTTTATGAATTAAATTTTTATAACCATTTTTAATAATATCATAACCATATACTAAAAATAAAATTGTAAGCACTAATAAACTAATTACATAATTATACATGTTTTTATGAGGATCAAAATATGGAATAGCATGTAACCCAATCATATGTCCCATTGAGATATACATTAAAATAATTGCAAGAAAAGTAAATATTATAAACTTAATTTTCTCATTTTTATTCTTTTTTTCAAATTTAATTTCTTTAAACTCTCCTAAGCTTTTAAAACCTGCTTTCTTAACAAATTCTTCTAATTTGGGAATATCAAGTATTTTTTCATCATATTCAATGATAACATTTGCCATTACTAAATTAACAGAGGCATTATATACACCATTTTGCTTATTCAAATATTTTTCGAGTCCATTTGAGCAAGCAGAGCAAGTCATTCCATCAATAGATAAAATAATTTTTTTCATTATTTAATCTTCCTTTATAATTTCAAAACCAAGATTTTCAATTGTTTCTTCAATAATTCTATCTTCTGTTTCTTCTTTTAAGGTAACTATTACAGTTCCACTATTATGATTAGCAGAAACGCTTTCAATTCCATCTATATCTTTTAGAGCATTTATAACTCTATTTTCACAACCATTACATACCATACCATTAACTTTCAAAATAATTTTTTTCATATTTTACATTCTCCTTTATTTATTAAATCTTTTAAATAAACTTACAATTTCATCAATAGATTCTAGTTTCCCATCTTCTAAATCATCAGTAATACAAGTATATAAATGATCCTCTAATATTATATTAGATAAATTTCTGATTGCTTTTTCTACTGCTAATAGTTGTATTAAAACATCATTGCAGTAAACATCCTCTTTTATCATTTTTTTAATACCTTTGATTTGTCCATCTATTCGATTTAAACGATTATTGATAAGTTTAATATCTTCTAATCCTCTATGAGTTTTTCTATGATGACATGATTTTTCTTTCATATTTCTCACCACCAACATTATTATATTATATAAATTTAAAATTAAAAATAAGGGGGTATATTCTTTGAAACCGATATTTTATTGGTATTACATAAGTAGTATTTATTATTTGCATTTTCTTAAAATTATATCATTAAATCATATATTTATTTTAAATTAACTTAAATTATCGCAAAATATTAAAATTAATTGTATTATTATTTTAGTGATTAGATGTTTATCAACTTTTACTATTAAAGTTTTGAATAACCTTTGTTACCACCCAACATGTAATTAACTTACGAATAAATTAAGGCTCGTAAGTTTTTTGTTTTATTAATTATTTATGAAAATATTATTATTGTTTCATTGTTAAAATTTTAATTAACTCCTTTTTTTGTTCTTCACTAATTGGACTACCTGCTGCTTTATCATGCCCTTTTCCACCCATTGCTTCTGCAATTAATCTAACATTAACATCATCTTTAATATTTCGATATGAAATTGTTCCATAGTCTAGCGCAATTAACATCACAAAATCCATATCAAAATTGTTTTTTCTAAAATATTCTGCTAAATCATTTCTATATTCATAATCAATAAATACTATACCTGCTTTTAAACCAAAAATTTTCTCATAATAAACTTTTTTAGCATAATTTGAAAGTTTTTCTTGCACTTGATTAATTTTATTTTTAATTAGCATTCTTTCTAGCTCATTAAAGCTAAATTCATTGATACTATCTTTTGATAATTTCTGATACATTAATTCTATATATCCATCTGAACCAACAGAATCAAAAAGTAAAGATAACTCGTGAGCTATTTCATCATTATACTTTGTTTTCCATTCCCAAGTATCATATTTCCTAGTTAATTCAGAAAAATCTTGTATAGCTTTATTATTGGATGCTATTAAATTATTAGAAATAAGATATTCATAAAATAGACTAGTTCCACTACATAATCCCTTTTCATCTGAAATTCGTATTGTTGTAAATGAATATTTGTTAAAATTACCTTCCAATGCAGATTTATGGTGGTCAAAGACAAAAAATTTATTTTTTAACTGTCTATCATTTGCTACCCTAGTTAACATAGGTTCTTCTAGCCATAAATCTGTAACAAAAATTGCATCATAATTATAAATACTGCCATCACTATAATATTTTAAAATTTCATTTTGTAGATTAAATGTTTCACATAACGCATAATCTACATCTTCAAATGCTAATTTAGCTAAAACTACATTCCCCATGCCGTCTATATCACTTTTATGAGTGAATAATAATACTTTCATTAAAAAATTCCTCCATCAAAATAAATGTTATATATATAATACTATATATAATAAGAAAAAATCAAATACTCAAATTGAAATTCAGCATAAATTCATATACAACATTCTTAGAAAGAGAATAACAAAGTTCATATAATAGTAACCTAACTTTTAGTTTTCATATAAAATAAAAAGATGATTTTTTTATCATCTTCTCTTACCTATATATTTCTTTAATAAGCCTAAAACCTTAGATTTTTTCTTACAACCACCATTTGGTTCTGACTCAATTATTTGAGCTTCATCACTACTATCTTTTTCTATTTCTTCTTCTAGTGATTTTAAATAACTAGATAAACTATCACTTCTTTCTACTAATTCTCCCTTTAAAAGTTTTTCAAGCTTTTCTATATGTTGAACATCCATAATACCTTTTTTATTAAATAAGTAGTAATACATTTCATCATATATTTTTTCACTAATTGAATTTAAATCTAGTCTAGAAATATATTCCATATCATATTCATGATTATCACTTTTAAGACTATCTACATCAGTTGCTTTTTCTAATAATAAATCACGAACACCATCAGAAGTTACTCGGCTTATAATGACTGCATCCTTTCTGTGATGAGCGTCATTTAATGAAACTTCATCTGACATCAACCTATACAAATCCATAAAAACAGGTTTGCTAGAAATAGTTTGTAATAATTCCAGGTCGAACTTTTTATATGGACTATTTACAAAATCTGGATTCATTAAAAGAGAAACATAGTGCATAACAAATTTATCATCAATTTTACTAATTCTTTCCAAATTAGAAACATAATCTGGATCTTCATTCCCAGAAATATAATTAGGATTATAAAAATCGACATCCTCTAGGTTTAACTCATAATCATCATAAAAATCAAAATCACTTTTAAATTTTCTTTCTGGATTAACAATATAATAATATAGTGCTCTTGCAGTGAGTTTACTTTTTGCATTTGCTAATGTTTCTACTTCTTTTCGATAGTTTTTTCCTTTAACAAATTTAGGATTTGTCATAACTACATACAAAAATTCACTTGCAATAGGATTAGTTGCCAATATCTGCATATTTTCTAAGTGATATTTATCTTCTAAAGATACTTTATTAACTGCTAATTTATTTGGGCTACTTTCTGGATAGGAACCTCCCATTTGTAAGCAGTCACTCCCTGCTTTTGATATTAATTCCATATCTTTCTGATGATATGGACTTTTAATAGAATTTATATTGCCAGCTACTGTTGCAAGAGCATCAGATACTACAAAATCTAAAGGTTCTTCTTTGGTGTCATGAGTTTCAACAATTAATCTCAAGTCTTCGTCGTGATATGGACTATTTATAAAAGCATCTTTTCCTAATACCCACAAACCATATCTCGCAGTATCAGCTTTACTAAGCATTTCTATATCCTTATAAAAATTTTTACTTTTCAAAAAATTAGGTTTACATAAAGTATCAAATAAATGCCAACATCCTTCACCATTCTTTAATGTTGATATAGCACTAACTCTTTTCTTATAATCTTCACAATTTAATAAATCTGTATTAATTAATAGATGTTTCAAATTCTTTATTTCTTCCAAATCTATATCCAAACTAAGAAAATTATTTATTTGAGTACTATTTAATTTAGAAATCCATTCTTTAAATTTTTCTATATCAGGAAATAATTCAGTTAACTCATATTTCTTAATTTGATTAATAATTCTTTTTAATGTTTCATTCCCCATGTCAAAGCCTCCCATGTTTTTATATTATAGCACAAAACACAATATAGCAATATACTTACAAAAGTATTATTTGAAAAAATTATTAATTTCTTCTTCCTCTAATACATTTCTCTTAACAGATATTAGTTTACCTTTATTTATTTTAAATTCCCATCTAACAAGTGAAATATTTCCGTTTTCTATCTCAATGGATGTTATCCCATTTGGGTGAATACAACTACCAGTATTAAAATAAAGACTTTCTCCAGCTTTTGGATATACCGGCTTATGAGTATGACCAGAAATTATTATTTTATTATTTTTTATACTCCACTTTTCAAGTCTTCTTTCTATATTTTTTGATATTCTATGATTTTTAGCAGCACTTATAGGTTCTTTAATTCCGATATGTTCAAGCGGTTTCCATAAATATCTAATGATAAAACGAGAAAGTTTCCACATTGTACCATTGATAAAGTCTACTTGGTGACCATGTATTAGAAATATTTCATGACTATTGTATTCTATCACTAAAGATTCATAAGCAATAAGTCTGTCTAATAAACTTTCATTTTGCTTTGATATTTTATTATAATGTTCATAAAAACATTCTTTCAATGCCATCGGTGTATGTTTAATCATATCATGATTTCCATATATCATAATTAGTCTTCCAGTATCATTAAATTTTTTTAATCTCTTAAATGTATCTAAATGTACATCTACAATATCTTTACATTTTTTTACTTCCCATAACTCATCCCCATCACCTAGTTCTACATAAATAAAACCTTTCTTATAATAATAATCTAAAGCAGAATCAAAAAT
>CAZMXJ010000055.1:0-3271 GCA_964570235.1 uncultured Clostridium sp.
GAATATCAAGACATTGATGCGCATGTCATCCTACTTTTTGTCCACCCTGCCGAATATGCTTCGATGGCCAGACTTCCCGAACCGGTATGCAGGAATACAGACGCAAATGCTTTCATCCGGAGGGTTTTCCCTTTCCTGGAGAATCTGAAGGGCAGCAGGGATATCCGTTTTGTGCTGGACCTGGATGAGGCGGCAGGGGAAGTGGATATTGATCAGGTATTGATGGAGCAGGCTCTGACGAATATAGTGAAGAATGCGGTCGAGGCTTTTTCTTCAGGCTCCCCTGAGAACAGCATTTCGATTGCCACGCGTCCCGGATACTGGTGCATTTCCAACAACGGTGATCCCATTTCGGAAAGCACGGCCGGCAAGCTGTTCACTCCATTCTTTTCCACCAAGCCGGAGGGTAAGGGTATCGGGCTGCTGATGATACATGAAATCCTGTCCCGCTCCGGAATCCGCTTCAACCTATCTACTGGGGAGGACGGGATTACCCGTTTCGAGATGTTTTTCTGACCGGGAGGGTGACAGTCATTTCGCAGCGGGCACAGTCAAAGCTGAGTTTAAGTTTGCGGGAATTGTTGACCAGATAGAGAGGAGTGGCCTTTTCTCCCTTTTTCAGTTTGGGACATAGTCCCAGTTCGTGTCTGATACAGTATTTGCACCGCATCAGTTCCATATCTTCGGAGGGGTTTAGTTCGTATGCCTTGTCAGGTGTTATGCCTATGCTGCGGTAGAGTTTTTCGGACAGGCTGTTGGCGCAGTTCAGCCTTATCCTGCGTTCCGGAAGGATTATCTTGCTTCTGTCGATACGGTCAAAAGGTATTGACGTTACGGTTTGCTCTGCGGACGGTTCCTGTTTTTCCGTACGCATCCGGTCGATGGCTGCTGCAATTTCATTCCGCAGGGCATTTGTACGGGATGCCGGCATGAACGGAGGATTTTCCGTGGGGAATTCCAGGAGGCTGAAACGGTAGATTCCGCTCTTTTTCGAAAACGAGTCACGGAGCCCCTTTATGGCGGTTTCCGCATTTCTCGCAGCATCTGCGTCTATGGTTGTGGAGAAGGATGTCCCGTCCTCGGCTGTGGCTGTGACGGTGTAGGGCTTCTTTCCCCCTTCCGTGGCGGGGCCGGATTCCTTGAATGAAACGGATATCCCGATGAGCCTTTCCGGCATGTTGTTCTCCAGTTCCTTTTCGAACAGCCGGTTATAGTTGCGGTAAACCTCCATTCCGGGTCTGATGTCGAGTCTGGAGTTGCAGGTTATTGTGCCGTTCCCGGCAATGTCGGCCCTTGCTCCGGTGATGTCCCCGTTGTTGGAGACTATGCACAGTCCGTCTCCGTTTGCGATTCTGGCTCCGGAGGGTGAGGCAATCCGGAAGGTGGTGGATTCCCTGCCGGACTGCACAATGCTGCCGACAGGTCCGATGTATTCCCCGACTGCCTTGGCGAAGCTGCCGGAGTTAAGCGAAGGTCTGCGTCCGTGCAGGAAGTAGTCCGTATATCCCCTGTTGAACGTGTTTGCAATGTCCGGTATGAAACCGCCTTCCACTTTCCCGATTGAGGCTCTGAGGTATTTCCCTCCGGATTCGTCCACTATGGTGTCGATTGCTTCCCGGTATGCCTTGATTACGTTTTTGACGTATGAGATGTTCTTCAGTCTGCCTTCGACCTTGAAGGAGCAGACTCCTGCGTCGGCAAGTTCTTTAAGGCTGTCTTTCAGGGACAGGTCCTTCAGCGACAGGATAGGTCTGTTGCGTATGATTGTCCTGCCCTCATCGTCCACGAGGTCGTAACGGCTTCTGCAGGCCTGTATGCATGCTCCTCTGTTTGCACTGCGTCCGCTCAGGTATTGGCTTAGGTAGCACTGTCCGCTGTAGGATACGCAGAGGGCCCCGTGTACAAAGCTTTCCACTTCGCACTGCACCGCTTCCGAGATTTCCCGGATCTGCCCTATGCCCAGTTCCCTGGCGAGGATAAGCCTTTCGAATCCGAGGGATTCCAGGAACTTTGCCTGGGCGACTGTCCGTATGTCGCATTGGGTGGATGCGTGCAGAGGGATGGGAGGGAGGTCCATTTCCAGTATTCCGAGGTCCTGGATTATTACTGCATCACATCCTGCTTCGTATGCCTCGAAAATGTAGTCACGGGCTTTTTCCAGCTCGCTTTCGTACAATATGGTGTTGAGGGTCAGATATACTTTTGCATTATAACGGTGGGCATGGTTTACCAGACGTGCGATCTCCGGGAATGGATTGCCGGCTGCTTCCCTGGCTCCGAATGCAGGTCCTGCGATATATACGGCATCGGCACCGCAGTCTATTGCTGCGATGCCGATGTCAGAATTTCCGGCCGGGGCCAACAATTCCAGATTTGTCGTGCCTGAACCTTTTAGTTGCATTTAAGTTCGACGTCAACTTTGTGTTTTGCGTATTCGCTGAACTGGGGATTGTTGAGGATGGCCTTATAGTTTACGCATGCATTGGCCTTGTCGCCTGTTGCTTCGTATGCTGTTGCAAGCTGGTATTTTACCTGGTCGATGTTCCTTGCTGTGGGAGCGGCTGCTGCATATCCCTCGAAGTTCTCGATGGCTTTCTTGTAGTCTTTGATTGCGATGGCTGCAGTACCGATAACGTTCAGGGCTGTAGGATTCTGAACGATTGCGTATGCCTTTTCTGCATTCTCGATAGCCTTTTCATATTGTTTTGTCTTCAAGGCATCGGCGGCAGTGGTAAGATACAGATTTGAAAGCTCTTTGTTGGCTGCATTTGCCTGGCCGAGTTCAGCTGCCTTTGTCAGTGATGCCACAGCATTTTCCATATCGTCGATACGTGCGCATGCCTGTCCGTAGCGGAGGTATCCGGTAGCATCGTTGGGGTTTATGTTTATCACTTCCTTGTAGGCGGCTGCTGCTTCTGCGAATTTCTTCTGGTTGAGAAGAAGGTTACCTTTCTGCATGTACAGCTGAGGAATCAGGACCTTGGTATCTTCAGCAATATCCGACTGGTCATATTCGTTAGCCTTTTCCAGTGCCTTCTTCAGCGTAGCGATTGCTTCATCGATCTGGTTGTTGGATGCCTGTTCCTTGCCGATAGCATTGATAAGGGTGGGAATGTTCCTTTTGCAGTTATATGAATTTTCTTGTTGGACGCTGATAAAGTCTTTTTTTCTTTTTCTTTTTAGAGCTGCACCTGTGGCATATGGAAGTTCCCAGGCTAGGGGTCAAATCAGAACTGCAGCTTCTGGCCTATGGCACAGCCACAGCAACACC
>CAZMXJ010000055.1:3281-4251 GCA_964570235.1 uncultured Clostridium sp.
ATGCAAGTTCTTCTGCTTCGACACCAATGATTTCAGCTTGTGCAAGTGCATCTTCAAAACATTTCAAGGCTGTAGCCTTGTCTCCTGCGTTGAGCGCTGTGGCTCCTTCATTGTACAATGCGGTAGCTGATTCCATATCCTGGGCTGAGAGGGATACCATGGCCAGAAAAGCGGCTGCGATAATTGATAATACTTTCTTCATTTGACTCTACTTTACTTTAGGGTTCTGCTTTAAATAATACTAGGAGACAAAGATAAATAAAAATCATTACTTTTGTCCTGTGATGAAAAAATTTATATCTGTTTTTACGTTCCTGCTGTGTATGACGGCACTGAAAGCCCAGGTAGTCGGTTTTCTGCCTGATGATCCCAAGATTATACGCAATACATTGCCGAACGGATTGACTTATTATCTTGTAAGGAATCCGGTCACGAGCGGTTTTGCTGACTTCACGTTCGTGCAGATGACGGGGTCGGCCATGGAAGACGGGAAGACGGCAGGCATGACGTATCTCATGGAGTGTATGGCTTTTACGGAGACCAGCAATTTCCCAGACGGGGAACTGTTTACGTTTATGGACAATATCGGTCTGTGGGGCAAGGAAGATATAGTCATGAAGGCCAAGGACCATTATACTTCCTACAGTTTCAGGAATGTACCTGTGTCGAAGAACAGCCTTATAGTGGACTCGGTGCTGATGGCGATATACAACATATCGTCCGGAATAATCATCAATCCCACTTCTGTGGAAAGAGGCAAGAATTTCTTCCGGAATATCTTTTCAGCCGAGATGAGGCTTGACAGAAGGATAGAGGACAGTCTTGCAAGGCAGTTCTTCCGGGGGACTCCGCTGGCTCCGGTTCCGGACAGGAAACTGTTCTCTACTATAGGCAGATATTCTTCTCGGGATGTACAGCGGTTCTACAACCAGCGCTGCAGACCTGATATGCAGGCAATAGTAATATCCGG
>CAZMXJ010000055.1:4261-6264 GCA_964570235.1 uncultured Clostridium sp.
AATACGCTTTTCCAGCTGGTCCCCAAACCAGTTCAGGACAAGCCTGAATTCGTGGAGCCGGATCTTAATCTGGCCATGAACGGATTTTTCTATTTCAGGGATGTCGAGGCGGACTGTGCTACGATAACCGTGAATTTCATTGTGGATCACGTGGCTCCTTCCTTAAGGGCGACAGCCGTGCCGATAGTATATGATTACATGTCGGAGCTTTCCATGAATGTAATGCGCAGCAGACTGAAGAGGAATCTGGGGACAGCCGGTTTCTATGCCATTGACGTGAATGCGGAGGTAGTCCCCTATCTTAACAGGAAGGCATTCCGATTCCGGATCAAATGCGCCCCTGGAGATTATGCCCAGGCATATTCCTACCTACTTACGGAGATCGAGAGAATGGTCAGGTACGGTATTACGGACTCAGAACTGGAAAGGGAGAGAGATCGCTTTTTCTTCCATCTTGAGCGGCTTTTCGAGAGCCGTACGACTTTGGGGAACGGGCATTATTCACAGATGTGTGTGGATAATTTTTCTGAGGACTACAGTATGGTCGGCATCGAATGGAGAAAGGCATATATCGAAGCTGCGGATTCAAGTCTGGATGCCGCAGTGGTCAGTGATTTCATAAAGACGGTAATTGGAGACAAAAAGAATATGCTGGTGACATGTTCCTCTCCGGAGCAGGCAGGTGGCCTCGAGTATTTTACGGCGGATGCGGCACCTGTCCCTGCAGATACTGTAAGGGCTGTACTTCCCGTAAAAGAAAACAGGAAAGACCCGAAGACTCTGCTTGCAGGCAGGAAATTCGTGAACCAGAATACGGGAGTGACTTCGAGGAGACTTCTGAACGGAGCCACAATAGCACTGAAACAGCTGCAGGAGGGTAGCGGATGGGTTTATTTCGAAGCGGTGGCCAGAGGCGGACTTTCCCTTTCCGGATCGAATCTGATAGCATACAGTGACTATATCGATGATGTGGCCAGGATTTCCCTTGTCGGCGGCAAGAACGTTTTCGAGAGGGAGCAGGATGCGGCAGCTGTCAATGTGGATATAACAAGGAATATTTCGGTAGCCGACCGCAGGATATCCGGCCGTTTCCATAAGGATTATGCGGATGTTTTCCTCGAGATGGTTTCCATGTATTTCAAAGGTTCGGCTCCGGATGATGCCAATTTCGGGAAATTCCGCAAAATGATGCTGGATTGTGCTCCGTACTATACGAATTCCCCGGAGAAGTTTTTTGAAATGCTGCATGGCAACGATATAATCCTCGGAAGTGGGGATAATGTATCTGCCCCTCTGGAAAAACTGGATTACCGGGATGTTCTAGAGTTTGTGAACCAGTTGTTTTCCAATGTGGCAGAGTTCTCTTTCATTTTTGTCGGAGATGTGGACGAATCCGGCATAATGGCTTCGGTGGATAGATTCATCGCCCCTCTGCCAGGACGTCAGACATCTTTCCGGAGGAACGAAAATTCCCGCTTTTCCATTGCTGCTTATGACAAGAGGGAAGTGGTCAAGGTCCCCATGTCTTTCCCGAGAGTGTATCAGAGCTATAAACTTACATTCCCTTCAGCACAAAGTGTGGAGAACAGGGCACTTACCGATGTTGCTGCCAAGGTCATCGAGAGGGAAGTGATAAGACAGCTCTCCCTGTACGGTATACTTGCACATGCCACAAACCGTTCCTACAGGTATCCAAGGGAAATGCATACCATAGATTTCCAGTTTACTACAGCGGACTACAACCCGGATCTCGAGGGACTTTTTGCAGAGATCATTATGAGACTGGCCAATACGGGGGTAGAGGAAGGTGAGGTCGGCAGTATCCGTCAGAACTTCATCATGAGGGAGGAGATGATCGAGAAGAACGATTGTGAATACTGGATCCGCATGCTCAGGAACAGGTATGTGGACAGAAAGGATTTCTATACGAACAGGAAGGATGCTCTGAATGCGGTTACGGCAGATAATGTGAATGCATTGCTGAAAGAAATAATCGAGACCGG
>CAZMXJ010000056.1:0-6238 GCA_964570235.1 uncultured Clostridium sp.
GTGACCATTATATACAGAGTTAAAATTATAAGCATAAGGATAATTTCTTGAAATTAATTGATATATTTGTTTAGCCCTTTCAATAGTAGGCAAATTCATATTTACTTGTGATTGAAGCCAATTTATTTCTTTAAGAATTTCTCTTGTTTCAAATCCGGTATAAGTTACTCTTTCAATATATCTTTGTTGATTATACTTTGCTTTTAAGTAACCATATCCATCATTAAAACCACCTAATATTGTAAATCTTACTTTAGACAAATCTGTAATTTTATTTAGCATCTCAAGAGATAATTCATTTGATTGGTTTATTGTTAACGTTACAGTTTGTCCCATTGAAATTTGTGAATTTATTGTATTTAACATTCTTATTTGCGAATCCGACATTGTAGATGTATCAATATCTGACTTAACGTTAGATTTTTTAAATAAATTCTTAATTCCTTTTGGTGAGACATTTGGTAATGAATGTTCTTCATCAGTTGCAAGTGTTGTTGAATCAATATCGCTTGATTGACTATTAGAATTAATTTGTTCTATTCCATTGGCAGTTGAATTAATAGTATTGTTAGCACTATTATTTGTTTCTATTGTAGTTACATTACTATTTTCTACAACTGATTTATCTACAATTACTGGAGTAGTTGAATTTTTACTAAAGAATTCATCAACATTTGCTATTGTCTGATTCTCGCTTAGGTTTTGTAATACATTTAGTTTCTGCATTACATCTTCAGATAAAACTATATTATTCTCACTTATATAACTTGCAAATTCTTTTGCAATACTTACCACATCTGACTTATTCATATATATTGGTATTACACCAGATATCAACTCATATATAAATGAAGTCTTTACTTCCCCTATTGATGTATTTATTGTTGGCAATGATTCTTTTAATATTTTTATATCATGAATGTAAGAATTGTATGCAACTTCACTACCCATTGATACATCATAAGAAGCAATTACAACACCTCTTTCATGTTTAAAACCTTCTGTATCTGTATACGATTCTCCTATTCGCAACATTTCTTCTTCTAAGTTGAATATTAATTTTTCACCCCAACTATCTACTATTAAATTACCATTTGAAGTTATTCCAACTACTGACATTATGTGACAACCAACATTCCATTTTGCGATGGTGCCATCTGGATAGAATAAGTCAAATCCATCAGATGTAAGATGAACATGTTCTCCTCTTGCTAGATTATCATGAATCCTTGTAATAACATCTTCATAATGCATCATGCTATTAGTATTATTTACGTTACGATATGAGTTATAGTAGAAAGTTCCTTCTATGTTAAACTTTATTCCTTTTTTACTTAAGAATCTATCTAAATATTCCTTTGCAACAATACCATTAGTACCTAAATTTATATACTTACTATTATCTGTTTCAATAGTATACTTTCCATTATTTACTTTAACTAAATTTCCATTATTAATTACTGAATATAAGTCTACTAATAATCTATTTGTATTTAATCTTTGTTGTCCGTTTATGTCTATATACATTGGATAGCCAAAATCTTGTTCAAATAATTTTGCATTATTTTTATACTTATCAAAGATTAAATTAACCATAGATGCATAATTACATATTCCACGACTTCCAGCTTCCTCTGTTTCAAATAAATATAAGAATTGAATTGCTTCTTTAATACTCATACCTGGATAATTTTCAATTACTTGACTTACTAAAGAGTTAAATTCATTTATTTCACTTAAAGTAAATCTATTACTATTATATATTTCTACTAACTTGTCACTAAAATCTTTATTAGTAATATTCAAATCGTTAAGCACCTTCATGAATTCTTTTGTACCTACTGTGTCTTTACCACATAATGTCTCTATTACATTCCTCATTTTGAAATTATCTAAGATTTTTCTAATAGCACCTTGGTCCGCACCAAATATATTACCGTTACTGTCGAACATTTCATATAATTGTGTCTTAATTTCAATACTTGAATCAACTTTTGGTATATTTCCTACTAATTCTAAAAATTTTGACATTTGAGTAGAATATTGTGAATCTAATCCATTATTTTTCAAATATTGGAAAAACTCATTCATTGAATCAATTACTATTTTTTTATAATTACTATTCTCCTCATAAATTTTATCAGGACTATTTAGAAATTCTTCTAACCTTTCTGTAAATACTTCACCAAATACATTTGGAACTGTAACAAAACCATCCGCACTTTTTAATATATAACTATTTCTATACAAATCCATTAATTTTTCATAGTTTCCATTATATAATTCTTTTAAATCTGGATATAATGAATACATTTCTCTTATTGAATCAAATAAATTTGTTCTAGTAATATTCATTGCATTAGGTAACTTACCATATTTTAAAAGTTCTAAATATTTTGTAGAATTCATTTCTAATATTTCTATTACATCTAATGTAGAAATAACGACATCATGGTGCTCTATATTATATCTACCAAATTCAATTTGTTCTATAACTATATTTTTATTAATTATTATAGGCTTCTGTCCTTTAAAAAATTCATTAATATTCGCTATAGTTTGATTTTCACTTAAATTTTGTATTACGCTTAATTTATTCATTACATCTTCAGATAAAACTATATTGTTTTTATTTAAATATCCATCAAAAGTTTTAGCGACATTTATCATACTTGATTTCATGCCAACATCTACTTGTCTTTCACCAGATATCCACTCATAAACTATTGTTGAAGGAATTCCATTGAATTCAGGTAACAAATCATTCAATTTGTTCTTGTCTGAAATTGCATTATTTTGGCTTTGAGTAGTATCAGTTCTAACATCTTTAGTTTTTTCTATAACTTCAACATTATCTCTATTTTCAACTTTTTCGTCAACATTATTTTCAGTAGATACATCTGTTTTAATTGTAGAAACTGTTTCATTATTAACTCTAGTATTACTACTTGACTTAGAAGTTTCATTACTTACATCAATAATATCTGCAACTCCATCAATTACGTTATTAGAATTAATACTATCAGTTGTTTTTAAAGTCTTTTTAAACAAACTTCCAATTTCTTTTGAAGATGTATCTGGTGTTGCAACTGAATCTTTGCCTGTTTCTAAACCATTATTCTTTAATGATGACGTATCAGTAGCAGTACTATTAGATTGTTCTACTGTTATATCTACACTACTATTTCTTGTAACTGATACATCGTTAATTATTGGAGTATCTGACTCTTTACTAAAGAATTCATCAACATTTGCTATCGTTTGATTTTCATTCAAACTTTGTAATACATTTAGTTTTTGCATTACTCCTTCAGATAAAACTATATTATTCTCTCTTACATATCTTGCAAATTCTTTAGCAAGTTCTACCATACTTGACTTAACACCTAAATCAATTTGCCTTTCACCAGATATCCACTCATATACAAGTGTTGATGGTGCATTATAAATTGGTGGTATAGACTCTGAAACTATATTCATGTCATTGTTAAATACAACATTTGATATTGTAGCACTACTACTACTTTCTAAATTTAAATATTTAGAAAGAACTTCAAATCTAGCCGGAAATTTATTTTTAAACGCTATTGGATCTTCAACAATTTTTGCTACAGACTCTGCAAAATCTTCTACGGCGTTTGTCTTTGCATAATTTGTAGGTGCATTACCATCTCTTGCAATTGCAGTTTGCCATTCATTAGTATTTGCAAACCTTTCATTTAAACCAAAGTCTTTTCGAATTTGCTCATCTATTAAATGACCATACTCATGAGATATAACAGCGTCATTAATTTCTTCATTTGCATATATATTAATTACTCCAGTTCCTCCAGTTGCAGCTGACCTAAAGCCTGGCTTTTTATATTCTAATTCCCAGTACTTATCATCAGGATTAAATGTATCATATACATACACATCAACAGGAATATTTGTTTTGTATATTCCTTTTAAGCGCGTAATTTCTTGCTGTACGTATGAAATATGATAAGCTTGATTATCCCAATTTAACCCTTTTTGAATGTGAATCCTTAAACCATCTTGAGTATATATAGTTTCATACCCTCTTAAATTATTTATCTTTGTACATATTTCAGATATTTTTTTAGCAGCATATACATCTCTATATCCCTTATCGATTAAATAATCATATGCCTTATTATATAATTCTCTTGATTTATTATAATCTGTAATTGTTGCCCCCTGTGATATTAATGCTTCTACTATGTCAAAATGAGTATAACCCATTTTTTCTAATTCCACAAACGATTTAGTTATATCACGAGTATCTCCATACAACTTGTTAAAATCGCGATATACTTGTGATAATTTTGATTCAATGCTATCTAATGCAATTTGTTCTATTCTACCACCATATAAGTTTTGAATTGCTTTATATATTTTAAAATTTTCTTTAGTAGGTCTTATACCTACTATTTCTTGCATTTGAGTAACAGTTTTTAAAGCAAATATCATACTATTAGCATCAACACCATCAATTTCACCATTCAAAACACTATTTAATTTATTTATATCAGTTAAACATTCATAAATTAACTTAGAATCTATTCCATTAATTGTAGTTGGCAAAATTATAGGTTTTATATTAGGATTAATTAAAACTTCGTTTAAGTTAACAATTGTAATTTCTCCCATACTTTCAATATTAATATTTGTGCCATTTACATTTATATATTTGTCAAATACTACAGGATTTTGCCCATTAAAGAATTCTTGAAAATTTAAAATTGTTTGATTTTCATCTAGATTAGAAATAAACTCTAATTTTTGCATTATATCTTCTGATAATGAAATTCCATTTTTTTGCATTTGCGTAACAGTTTTTAAAGCAAATATCATACTATTAGCATCGACACCATCAATTTTACCTTTCAAAACACTAATTAATTTATTTATATCAGTTAAACATTCATAAATTAACTTAGAATCTATTCCATTAATTGTAGTTGGCAAAATTACAGGATTTTGCCCATTAAAGAATTCTTGAAAATTTAAAATTGTTTGATTTTCATCTAGATTAGAAATAAACTCTAATTTTTGCATTATATCTTCTGATAATGAAATTCCATTTTTTTGTAAATACCTATAAAGTAAGTTACTATTTTCAATAATATTTTCATTATATGACTGAGTAAATGCTATTTTACCACTTATCATATCTAATAAACTCTTTGTACTAATTATACTATTACCACTAGGTAACACATAAGCTACATATTTAGGAAGATATATTGGATTTGCATTTTCATTAATAACTTCATTAAAATTATATATAAATAAGTTATTATCATGGATACTATCAAAATCTATCTTAGATAATACTTCGCAGATATTTCTAAGGCTTTCACTCTTATTTATATTTAAATCTATTCCTTGTATTATCTTTTGAATAACTTTTGAATTTAATTCATTATTTTCTATAAGTGATTCTAGTGCTTGTTCAAAAGTATCTATTGAATCTATTCCTTCTCCAATTTTTCTTACAAGCATATCATACAATGGATTTCTTTGACACTCATCGTATAAATCTTCTGATATAGCAAGCATATCTGAACCATTCTTAATGATACTTTCTTCATTAACAATATGTAAATTATTTTGTTTTGCAGCCTTATATGCTTCATAGAAATTCATTACATTGCTATTTATATTAACTTTAATACCATATTGTTTAACACCATCAATATATTTTACTACTGCCTCTTTTCACGACTCTACCTTTACACTAAATTTACTAATTGCTTCAAACGAATCTAATAACTTAGTATTATCACTTACTAGTAAATTTAAATCTAATTCAAATACTGTGTCTTCATTCCACAATACTTTAAATCGATCATTCAAATTAACTACACTATCTACACTTGTAGTTACTATTAAAGTTATATTGTTTTTCTCTTCATTATACCATTCTATTAATTCATCCCTATTAATCGTTTTAAACATTTCTAAGCATTGTGAATCCTTTAATTTTGTTGAAATATCTTCACCATCAAGATACTTTCTTACAATTTTAAGAAATCTTATTTCTGTCAATGATTCTGAATCTCTAATATATTCAAGTAATTGATTTGTACTATAATCTTTCAAAATGTCTGTTTCAAATTCTGTTTGACTTACTGTTTCAGTTTCAACACTTCTTGGTAATGTATGCCTATTATTTGAATTATCAACATTTTCACCGTTTTCAGTTTTTTCTATAACCTCTTCCTCAATATTT
>CAZMXJ010000057.1:0-6180 GCA_964570235.1 uncultured Clostridium sp.
CTATGTGTTCTATTGATACACTTGATAAACCAACTGCTGTATTATATTTTTCTGCTACGCTCATTTCTAAATCTTCTTCTCTATAATTTCCATTTATTACATCTTCTACAGTTATTACCTTCCTTTTTGTAAACATTACAAAATCTTTTGTTAAACTATCTCCTATTAGTGAACGAAGCATCTCTGGATTATTTGTCTTATACAATACTTTTGAAGCCATCTCCCATTTTCTAGGGTCTGCATTTGGTGTTTTACCATCATATGGTGTTCTTAACACATCCTGGTTGCTATATGACTTGTATACTATATATGCATATATTGATGGATGTATCTTCATTGGTACATCGTCACCAGTATAATCTAGTCTTTTATATTCTTCAATAGGTGTACTTGCCCAATATAACCAGTTTTCAACTGTAGTTTCTATATACACATGTGCAAATCTATTAAATAGAGGCTGTATCAATTCCCTAGCTGCTCCTGATTCCTCATATTCATTTCCCGCTGCTACTATTCTCGCATTATCTGGTAACTTCCATTTACCGTTAACTTCTTTATTAAGTACTATATTAAATGCCATGCTTTGTATGCTTTCTGGTGCATTTGTTAACTCATCAAAAAATACTATATGTATCTTGTCAGGTTCTTTCTCACATCTTTCTTTTAACTTTATATACCATGTTGGTGGTATGTCTATCATCTCATTAGTATTTGAGTTAAATACACTCTTTCCATTTAAACTATCTGGTGTTGCATTAACCAAGTATATTATCTCACAATCAGGATCTAACTGTTTTACTCTTGCACTTTTTCCACTTCCACTTTGTCCATGCAAAAATACTGATATATTACTTTCTACCATACCCCTTATTATATCTTCCTCACTTACATTTTCATAATCAAAGTTGTATGGATTTACTTTTCTTGTATTTTCTTCATTATTTTTAATATTTACCTTACTTGGTAATATATCTTTTGAAAAACATTCATTTAGATACTTTTTTATTCTAGTATTTTCAAAGTCAATATTATCGTACGCAACACCAGCAAATAATATCTTTTCAGCTACAACAAATTCACTTTTTCTATCCACAATCCATCTAATAGGTTCTACTGCAATCCAAACATAATCATCATTCTTATAAACACCTTTATTTGATAAAATAAATTCTTCCCTAAAATGACACGAATTAGCTTTCACTCTTACATATTTTTTACCATCCTCAAATACATATTCATCGATTGATGATAATGGATTAATTGCCACCAAAGAACCTGAATCAATAGTATATTTCTTACTAGTCAGGCTAAGAGAATCAGTTTTATAGGAAAATGCCAATTCTAAACGTTCCTGCATTTCTAGAGAAGCAGCAGTTTGTGGGTATTCCCCATATTCTACAATTAAAACATCACTATCTGCTTTTGATATAATTTCACTAAAATCTGGATAAGATGGATATTTTAAAACTGGACGAGCACCATTTCCTCTTGTTCTAATACTGTCAGCTCTAATGTAACCACTACACTCTACTTGATATACAAAGTCACCATCATTATCTTTAGTCCAATAATATCCGGTTAAATTATCAGGATCAAAAGATCCTCCTAATAATATAGAAAAATCAGTTATACTTGCAATAATACTATATTTATTAAATATTTCTAATTTATTAGAACCAGTTAATTGATCTTTCGTTAGATATGTAAAATCGTACATAACTCCACCACCTACATTAAATATTATAACATATATAAATATTATATCAAAATAAAAGACTACTGTATTCATTTACAGTAATCTTTGTAAACATTTTTCAGCATTATAACATAAAACCATCGCTTTTTTTATAACAATTATTATATTATAAATGCATTACTATTTAATTTCAATTTGTTTTGATTCAGGTAATTTTTCTTGTTTTTCTTTCTTAGGAATTTCTATTTTTAAAATTCCATTATTAAATTTGGCATTAATGTCTTCTTCAGTTATATCTTCTCCAACATAGAAACTACGAGAGCATTCACCATAAAATCTTTCTTGGCGAACAAATTTTTCTTCATCTTCGTTATTTTCTTCTTTCTCTGTTTTAGCAGATATATTTAAATATCCATTGTCTAATGACAAACTAATATTTTCTTTTTCAAATCCAGGTAAATCAATGTCTACAACATATTTATCTTTCTTTTCTCTAATGTCTGTCTTCATTAAATTTCTTTCTTTTTTTGGAAAAAATCCTTCATCAAAAAAATCATCAAAAATATCAAAACTATTTCTTCTTGGTACTAACATCATATAAATCATCTTCCTTTCATAATGTGCTATATTTTAGTAACACATAATACAATCTTAATACCTGTAATAAGATACTCTTTTCTTATCACATCTTAATAATAGCACAATATTTAGCACTTGTCAATAGTGAGTGCTAAATATTGTGCTTTTTCGACATGTAGTTTTTAAGATTACTCTTAAAACTTCTTATTTAAATATATTTTCTTTGAAAAATGTTTATTTTGTACCATTTTATTTATCTTTACTTTTTCTCTATTTTAACTTCCTTTTTGTGTTTTTTAACCACCTGTTTAATCCTTTTATTTTCTTTTGCTTTATTTATTATCTTGATGATATCAAATGGTAATACTGAAATTAAAGTTAAAATTATTATATAAATCCACATTTTTATTCCTATAGGATATGTATTCGCAACTTTATTGAAAAATGGTAAATATATGTATAATAGTAATAATATAATAATTACTGTATTAACTATTAGTGATACTTTGTCTTTAAAACTATGTATTATGTTTGCTATTGTTAATTTATCATTTTTTAATTGATAAGTAATTAATATAATTGATAAGACTAATATACTATATGTAAGTGTTATAGATAAATTTGTATCAACATTATTTTTTATTAAATATACATATGTTATAAATGTAACTATAAAGATTAATAGACCTTGTGAAATACTCTTAATTATATTTTTTAAACTTAATATTGGTTCATCCACTTTTCTTGGCATATCTTTCATTACATTTTTAGTTGGCTTTATTCTTTGAAAAATAATTGAAGAAGTCGGATCTATTAGTAATTCTAGAAGCATTACATGAATTGGTAATAGTAAAGTAGGAAGTTTAAAGACTGGTACGAACAAAGATAAAAGTGCAATTGGAATATGAATAGCTATAATATAAGATATTGCTTTTCTTATGTTTGTATATATATTTCTACCATTTTCAATTGATTTTATAATCGTGTTAAAGTTATCATCAAGAAGAATTAAATCAGCCGATTCTTTTGCTACATTAGTACCCCTTTCTCCCATTGCAATACCTATATTTGCTTTCTTTAAAGCCGGTGCGTCATTTACGCCATCTCCTGTCATTGCAACTATTTTATTATCTTTTTGTAAAGCATTAACAATTCTCATTTTATGATTTGGATATACTCTTGCAAAGATATTAACTGTCTTAACTTTTTCAAATAATTCTTCATCACTCATTTTTTCTAATTCCAAACCTGTAATTACTTCTTCACTATTTTCTAGGTTTATTTTCTTTGCAATTCCTTTTGCAGTTTCACCATTATCACCTGTAATCATAATAACTCTAATTCCAGCAGAATAGCATTTGAGAAGAGATGCTTTAACGCCATTTCTAGGTGGATCATATAAAGCAACTAAACCCTCAAATGATAACTTAGAACTAGATAAATCGTCAGGGATTTCTTTTAAATTATCACATCTTCCTACTGCAATAACTCTAAAACCTTCTTTTGTAAATTCATCTATCTTTTCTTTTACAACTAAGTAATCTTTTTCACTTAGATTACAAAGTGGTAATACGCTTTCATAAGCACCTTTTACGCATAACAACTCATCATTCCATACTTGGCCCATCATCTTTGTTTCTGCTCTAAAAGCATATTCTTTTGTTACTTTAGATTTTATACTTATATTTTCATTTTCACAATATTTCTTTATAGCAATTTCCATAGGATCATAAGGAACTAATGGACAAGCATAATATAAAGTTTCTAAGAATGTTTTAGTAAAAGAATAAACATCTTGTACTTCCATTTTATTTTCTGTAAGAGTTCCTGTTTTATCTGTGCATAAGACATTGATTGCGCCTAAAGTTTCAATAGATTTCATATTCCTTGTCAATGTTTTTTCCTTAGTTAATTCCCATGCTCCCATCGCAAGAAAAACTGTTAATACGACAGGAATTTCTTCTGGTATAGTAGCCATTGCAATAGTAATACCTGAAAGTATTGCTTCTACTATTCTCTTTGAGAATTCTAATTCAGAATGATTTATATAAGTAATTAATAATGTTAAAGCAAATATTATTCCACTTAATATAGTACACACAAAAACTAATTTATTTACTTGTAATTCAAGTGGAGTTTTTTCTTGTTTCAAATTGTTTAATGATTCACCAATTTTTCCTAATTCTGTCTTAGCACCAACACTAGTTACTCTAATAATCCCCATACCATTAGTTATGTCTGTTCCAGAATAACACATGTTTAATTTAAAATGATTGTCATTATCTAAATTTGTATTTTTATAAACTATTTCTGATTCTCCAGTTAATGATGACTCATTAACTCCTAAACTTTGAGAATACAAAACAATTCCATCTGCAGGTACTTTATCCCCTTCTTCTAATAAAACAATATCTCCAACTACTATTTCTTCACTAGTTATAACTTCTTTTTTATCATTTCTAATAACTCTTACATTTAAAGAAGATAATTTATTTAATTCTTCTAATGCTTTATCTGTCTTTGCTTCTTGTATAAATTCTATTGAACATACCGCCACCACAAAAATAAGCATTATAATTCCGTCCCCATATTCTCCTACAATAAAATACACACTTGCAGCCACTATTAAAAGTAAAAACATGGGTTCTTTAAATATACTTAATATTTTTACTATTAAAGGTTCTTTTTTCTTTTTTGATAACTCATTTGTACCATTTTCTTTTCTTGACAATAATACATCATTATCATTTAAACTATTTATTTTTTTTAATATTTCATTAAATTCATCTTTCACAAAATCACCTTCGTTTTTATTTATAATTATTTCTTATCTAAATATTCATGAGCAAGTATATCTTTTAATACTAACATAGCATCTAATTCACTATAATTATATATTTCTTGAAGTTCATTAATCATCTTTCTTATCTCTTTAGCATATTTAGGAATATCCACTTCTTTTTGATAAGTTTTTAAAACAGGATATTTTGTACTCCATACTTTAGTCCAATTTACTTCTTTTTGATTTTCTTCAGTTGTATTTTTTATTATTTCTTCTATGTTTTTCATAAGTTACTCCTTAAATTAAATATATTTCATCAACCATTCTCTAATATATTTATATTATATTAGAAAAAGACTAGTATTTCCACTAATCTATTTCATTTTTTTCTTTTTTAATTTGTTTTTTACAGTGATTAATCCAATTGTAGAACCAATAAGCATGGAAGAATATAATACCTCTTTACTATCATCGCTTGTTTTAATAACTTCTAAAAAATCTTCGTTCATATAATATTCTTCTCTTTCTTCTGGTTCATATTTCATTTTATCATCAAACTTATCTTCTTCTAAGACTATACTTGTTTCAATATCCCCAGCATTTACAAATATTGGATTAACCACTATAGCTGAACTTCCTATAGATGCTCCTAAAATAATTGGCATAGCATGTTTCTTTATAATATCTTTTAAATTCAAAACAACCCTCCTATGCAATATAATATATATGCATTAAGAATTACTTTTTACAATAAATATATTAGTTAAATGCAAGTTCTACATCTATTTCTTCATCTTCTATTGCTATATATAGGAAAATAAATCCACTAATTGCAATAAATAAAGATGCTATAAAAGATAAATATGTTAAATTTCTTTTTTCTTCGGTATCATAATAACTAAGATTTTTAATATCATCAAAAGAATCTTTTAAAAAATACAAATAAACAATCATTAAAATTGAAAATATAAAAATCATTACTTTTCTATATTTATCTCTACTCTTTAAATCATTATAAACAAAATATTTTCTTTCTAAAGTATTAGAATACCAACTTGCAAATATTATACCAATATATATTAACCATATGTAATCTTCTACCTTTAGCTGATTTAATTTCTTA
>CAZMXJ010000058.1:0-6122 GCA_964570235.1 uncultured Clostridium sp.
AAATTGTAATTTATAAAATAATTAATCATTTGAAACAATATCAATACTTTCAATATCAATTACTCTTATAAATTGACATATATTTTTTTTCTTAGCTTTATTATAAAACTTAAACGCAATCCATTCAGAATCAAATTGAACTATCTCACCTTTAACTTGATTATATAAAAATTCCGAATTGATATTAATTTCACATTCGTCATTTAAATTTATATAAACTTCTTTTCCAATAAATTCATCTAATTTATAGATAGTTTCCTTTTTTATATTTTTTTTACTTGGGTCATCTTCTCTTTTTATATACTTGGAAATTCTAGATACTTTTTCTTCTAAATCTATTAGCATAACAATAACAGCTATGGCAAATACATATTCCATTATTCCTCACCATCCATTTCATAGCATATTGAATTAATTAAATTTTTATCAATTAATTTAATAATATTTTCTTTTTTATATGTATATTCTATCTTTATGTATTTAGAATTTACATCTATTATTCTACATTTAGTTAAACTATTATATTTCAAATCAAAACACTCACTATCAACAAGGCATTCTTTTCCTATTAATCCATTTAATATGCTTTTGTTTGTATCAATTTCTAAATTAATATTTACAAGATCATCTAAACTTATATTAAATATTTCAGCTATTTTTTTAGCTTGTTCCAAATCAGGTGATGTTATATTACATTCCCAGTTAGATAAAGTTTGTCTTGTAATCCCTAATTTGTTTGCTAGTTTTTCTTGAGTATAACTTCCACCTTTTCTTAATTCAATTATTTTTTCTCCTATATTCATTTTCTTCACCTCAAAAAAATTATATTAAATATCTAAATAAAATTATATAAAATATCATTAACATTTTGTAAAAATCATTTAACAAATTACTATTTGTACATCTCTTCTTGATATGTATTATTATACCATATTTCAACTTATAATCCCATCATTTCATGGACTATTCTATCGGATAATTTAACTGTTCCAACAAGCACCAACATATTAAATATTAACTCTCCTAGATATTTCCATACTTGAGTAACAGCAGTTGCTGATGAATCCACCACAGGCGAAGAAGATGCAAACAAGCTAAATATAATACAAGATAGAATTATTATTGCTCCTTCTAAACATACAGCAGTATAACTCTTTAGAAAGCTTCTACCAATATTTTGTGTAGGTTCTCCAGCAAATGAAGATAAAGGTATTGGTGCAATAGCAGTATACAAATATAACTTAAAAAATCTTCCATACACAGTCATTATCATAATAAACGATAACACCATAACTACTAAACTACCTATAATAGTTATTGCCCATAATGGTATGGATTCAAAGAATCCACAACTTTCAATAGCAGTAATAATTCCTTGTGGTAATACAGAATTAGTTGAACCAGTAATACCAGCAGTAGTCATTATATTAGAAATAACTCCTTGTACTATATTAAATATAGCAAGCATTAAATCCATTCCATAAGTAACAATTGTTTTTGCAACAGCAAATCTTATAAATAACTTAAATGCTTTTTCTGGTTTCTTTACTTCTTCTATTGAACCACAAGTTTTTAACATTCCTACAACAAAAAATAATACTAGAAGTGCTAAACCTATGGCTTGCATTGAACCATATATAGTTTTTATTACATTCCATATAGCACCATCTTTAAAAGTTTCTGGTGTTTGAGTAATAAGAGTCCATATTTCTGATAATTTACTATTCCAAGTATCTAGTGCATTTTCTATGTTTTGTACTATCCAATTATCACTCATAATTTTCACTACCCTATGATGTAATCTAATATAGTTTTAGAAAATACTATTAAGATACCACCAGCAATAGATATTAATCCATTATCTCTTTGTGATGGATCATGTGATTTAATAGCAAGTCCAAATTGTAATATTCCCATACCAGTAATAATCATTCCTATTGCTCTTATAACACCAAAAATAAATGTTGATAAGTTGTTAATTACCGACAATGGATCTTTGGCTGCATAAACAGGTGTACTTATCATAAGTAACACAGCACCAACATTAACTACTTTTAGTATCTTCTCTATTTTCCTTAGATTCATTTTCTTTTTCATCTTTATGCCTTCTTTCTAAATATTTATCCATATCTTCTGAATAAACCACTTCATAATTATTTTTTATTTCTTCTAAATTAAAATAACTAGTATTTTCATCAATACTAGTAAGTTCTAACTCACCGATAGAATCCGTAATAAGTCCATGTATATATGGTTTGCCTTTACCATCTGGAGTTAAATTAATATTGGGATGATTTAATAGATTATATTTTTTATCAAGGATTGGCTTTTCACCTCTTATAAATAAAATACAATCTTCATTATTAAGCATTCTTACCTCATCTGGAGTAAGTAATTCTCTTCCTGTATTTTGATAATTAGTTGAATATGATCCATGAGTACCGTAAGTTCTTTGGAAAGTATTTGTATCTATTGTTTCTTTACCCAGTAGTTCTGATACATATTTATGAGTTGATTGTTCATTACCACCTAAATATAAAAACTCATCACAGTTACCTACAATAGATTCCCATTGCTTTTCAAATAATGCTTTAAGTTGAGCTAAGTTTTGTAGGATAATTGATACTGATACATTTCTACTTCTCATTGTTGATAGTATCTTTTCAAAATCATCTGGTAAATGAACATTAGCAAATTCATCCATTAAGAAGTGAACATGAACTGGTAAACTACCTTGATATTTATGATCTGCTAGATAAAATAGACTTTGAAATATTTGCGTATATAAAATAGACACAAGAAAATTAAAACTTGTATCATTATCAGGTATAATTGCAAATAAAGCAGTCTTTTCTTCTCCTAAACTTTCTAAATCTAATTCATCTGTTTGTGTAAGTCTTGCAAGACTATCTAAGTTAAATTTTTCTAACCTAGATGCAAGTGTAATTTGAATAGATTTTAAAGTTTTAGCAGCACCTGAATGGTAATCATGATAATATTTAACAGCAATATGATCTGGTTCTCTATCTTCTAATTTCATAAATAACATATCAAGTGGTGATTTATAATTATCATCATCTTCCTTAACTTCGCCTGCTCTTAACATTTCCATAATCATAGGAAAATTTTGTTCATCTTTTGGAGCTTCATATTTTAAATAAAACATTAAAGCAAGTAATAACATTTCAGCAGCAGTATCCCAAAATGGATCTTGACTCATAGCACCTTTAGGTGTTGTTGACTTAAATAGATTAGTTACTAACTTTTGAACATCATTATCATCTTTTATATAGACAAATGGATTATAACAATAAGATAAATCCATATTTATTAAATCTAATATTTTTATCTTATATCCTTTTTTCTCTAGTAAGTACCCAGTATCTCTTTTAATCTCACCTTTAGGATCTAATATAACAAAAGAAGTATTTGCTTGCATAACATTAGGCTTAGCATAAAACCTTGTTTTACCAGCACCACTTCCACCAACTACTATGGTATTTAAGTTTCTTCTATGCTTATGAGCATCATATCCAATAGAAATATGTTCTGTTAATATCTTATTGCTTTCAAAAGGTATTTGTTCATATTTTTTATTAATATTATTATAATCACCCCAGTTAGCACTTCCATATTCTATTTTCTTTCGATAGTTTTTTGCTTGTTCTTTAATCATCAATATAAGAAAGAAATACAATATACTAAATATTAATATTACTTTTAAAGTATCTTTAGTAAATGAAATATTTAAAAGATTTATTTTATTAATATTTTCTATCGTATAAAATAATCCATTACTTAATAATGGTGTTAAGATTATTGCTAACAATACTATAACTAGAAAACCACTAATTATAAGTATTTTATCTAATTTACTTAATTTCTTCATTATTTTATCTTTCTTCTACATAGGCTCTTAGGAACATTCTTTTTTTTAAAGGTGTTTCAAGAATCTTTAATAGCAATTCATCAACTGCAGAAGTTTCTCTTTCTTCTTTAATTAGATTATTTCTAAATTCATTTAAAGCATTAACTATAATCCCATATTCATATTTATCTAATTCTAATACTCTAACTTCTTTCATTTAATCAACTTCTTTCTTTTGCTTTAGGTGTCTTATTCTTAACCTTAGGTGTTTTTGCTTTAGTATTTTTAGATTGATTTTTAATCTCATCTTTATACTTATTTAATTCAGTTCGAACAGATGGTTTCTTTTTAGAACCCTCCACCTCGGAAGAATTTTTGCTCTTTGAGAAAGGCTTTGACTGAGGGCTTGTCTTTGTCTTTCTTAAATTGGGGTTTATATCACCCTTTGTTTTATTAATATCTGATATAATTTGTGCTTTATCAAAAGTAGCAAGTTTAAATCTATCAACAATTCTATTGATTCTTGGAGCATCTTCTTTTCTAACTACAACATCCACTAAACCATCCATATTTTTATTACCCTTATCAATGAGGGCTGAATATAAAATACCATAAGTCTTTGCTTCTTTTTGAAATCTTTCTAAATCATCATTTCTAATTGAAAATACCGTTAGTGGTTTACCAGACTTTATCATATTAGATAGTTTTGCTTTACCTGCTGTTTTTTCTTTTGAACTAGCAATAGTATAAATTAATACTGCTAATTCTTTAGCACTACTACCTGTTACTCTACAAGCAACTTCTACTCCTTCTAAAGACATTCTAACCATTTGTTCTGCTGCTTCACTTGATTCGCTCATTTTCATTCATCTCACTTTCATATTTATCTAAATTTTTATTCATTTCTTCTTCATGTAATTCTATATTTTTACATATATTTAATTCATCATTCATATCTTTAATTTTTTGATTTAATTCATCAATCTTCAATTCAATTCTTTTTAACTCTTTAGGATTTTTAGTTCTATATTTTTGATCTTGTAATTTCTTTTTTTCATCCTTTAACTTTTCAATCATATCAATCTCACTTTCTTTAAACTTAAAAAAATCCTCGCTAGAATTTATATTATTCTTAGCAAGGAAATTTATTTCTTTGTTATATTCTTCTAATTTTAAAATATCATCTTTCATCTCATAAGTAATACTATATTTTCTAATGTTTTTAGGATATATTTTTAACAGATAACAATAATATTTATATAAGCCAATTAATCCATGTGATTTTCTTTTTTCTCTAGTATACCTTACTACTTCTTTATCAAATGTAGGTATAGCATCTGGTATTTCTGTTTTAATTCTTTCTATTATAGATTTAATAGTATAATCATCACCAAATTGTCTTTCAATTCTAATATTTCTTTTATAGTTTTTACTTCTAACGGATAACTTACCATATCTATTAATTACTTCATAACCTTGTTTATTTAATAAACTAATAAAATCTTCATAAGTAGTAGCATTCCTAATTGCATTATCCACATCTCTTTTTGTTCTAGTAGAATAATTATCATATCCTAAATAGTATTTAAAATTAATATGACTATTTGGAATTTCTTTTTCTTCTAGAAAAGATAATCCATGTTCCTCACATATTCTATCATTTAGGTTTCTTAGGAGTGCTGTTGATTTTCTACAACTATTAAACTTTTTACCATCTACAAAAGATACAGAATTAACAACAAAATGATTATGAATATGATTAGTATTTAAGTGGGTAGTAACAACAACTTGAAATCTATCTCCCCACATTTCATTAGCAAGTTCAATACCAATTTTATGTGCCTCATCTGGTGTTACTTCACCCTCTTTAAATGATTGATAACCATGAAAAGCCACTATTCCTTTTTCTTTACCAAAAGACTTTTTTACTTCATTCATTTCTTTTAAAGCACTATCAACATTACAATTAATACCTGTAACATAAAGTTGTTTCTCTGTTTTATTAGAATTTTCAGCATAATTTAAAGTTGTTTCTAAAGAATCAATAGGTATTTTAGTTTTTTCTTCATTTTCTATATAGTCTATTGTTCCTTTTAAATTACCTCCAACTTTCCATAAACTTGTTGTTGCTATATTACCACCTTCTTCCATAAAAAAAGACCTATCATTTTGTTGATAAGTCTTAGCATAATCTAAGCTATAAATTGTAATTTGTACTAATAATTTTCTTTGTTTATTATACTTAATAAAGAAT
>CAZMXJ010000059.1:0-6104 GCA_964570235.1 uncultured Clostridium sp.
GGATTTGATGTTCCTTGTTTAGGCACTATGTATGTAGATAAACCAATGAAAGCTCATAATTTGATGCAAGCTATAGCAAGAGTAAATAGAGTTTATAAAGATAAAACTGGTGGTTTAATAGTAGATTATATTGGATTAAAACGTTGGTTATTAGAAGCTTTAAAAACGTATACAGAACGTGACCAAGGGAAAATCATTGATAACAACGAAGTAGTTAGTTTGTTAAAGGATAAAGTTGAACTAATAAGAAATTTATTTCATCATTTTGATTATAGTAATTTTGCTTCTTTAGATAATAGGGGCAAGTATGATTTAATAAATGAAGGTGCAAACTTTATATTAGAATCAGAAGAAACTAAAAAAAGATTTATGAGATATAGTTATGATATTAAAGGGTTATATTCAATATGTACTGGTCAATTAGATTTCAAATTAAAAGAAGAAATATTATATATTATTTCAGTAAGAAGCTTTATATCTAAAATTTCTGGTAATGGAAAAATAGATGTAAAAGAAATTAATTCTAAAGTTGCAGAAATGTTAGAACAAGCTATTAATGATGATGAGTTAATTAATATTGGGACTATAAAGAAAAGCAATGCTTTAAGTTTATTAAATGAAGATATTTTAAATAAGTTAGCTAAAATGAAATCAAAGAATGTAGCAGCTGAGATATTAAATCATGCTTTAAAAGAATATATAATGAAAATTGGACAAACAAACTTAATTTTAATGGAAAAGTTTTCAACAAGATTTAAGAAAATTGCTGATTCTTATAATGAAAGAACTAATTTAGCTGACATAGAGCAAATGATAGAAGAAATGATTGCTCTAAAAAAAGAAATAGAACAAGAAATACAATCTGGTACAGAGTATGATTTATCCCCAGAAGAAAGAGCTTTCTTTGATGCATTAGGAAATGATCCTGAGGTTAAAGAATTAATGAAAGATGAAGTTTTAGTTCAAATTGCAAAAGAGTTAGTCGATGTAGTCAATTCTAATATGACGATAGACTGGGATATAAAGAAATCTTCAAAAGCTCATATGAGAATGGAAATTAGAAAGTTATTAATAAAATATAATTATCCACCAAATAAGAGCGAACAAGCAGTTCAAACTGTAATTAGACAAGCAGAATTAAATTGCAAGAATATGGTAGAGTAGAGGTGAAATAATGGCAGTAGATACATTTAAACCAATAAATCAAACTATAAGCGAAATATTTTCTTGTGATGGTATTTATAAAATACCTAATTATCAAAGACAATATAGTTGGACAAATGACCAGTTAGATGCACTTTGGAATGATTTATATGAAGCATACCAAAATAAAACAATAGATAACGATTGCTACTTTTTAGGTTCAATAGTAGTAGTTAATGATGGTAAAGGTTATTTTGAGTTGATAGATGGACAACAAAGAATTACAACGTTAATGATTTTAATGAATGTGTTAGTAAAAGACTTTCCAAATATTAATAAAAATAGTGATGAAATATTTGTTGCTGATAAAGATAAAATTCAAAATTGTATTTTATTTCAAGGAAGAAAGAACAGATTACAGTTACAAACAGATCCTAAATATGATTCGATATTTAATGATTTAATTATTAATTGTGAATCATTTGCTGATATGGATGAACCAACAAAAAGAGAATTGAAATTGGATGATCCACAATATAAATACATTAATTCAGCAGTATTCTTTTATAAAAAGTTATCTGAATTAAGTGAAACAGAATTAGATGAGTTTGTAAATTATATATTCTATTCAACTAATATAATAAAAATAGAATGTACTAATCAATCATTCGCTATTAAACTATTCCAAGTATTAAATGACAGAGGATTAGAATTATCACCTTCAGATATAATAAAATCATATATAATTGGTAAATATGAGCAAGATGATGAAACAGGGAAACAAATATTTAATAATAACTGGAAGAATATAGAAGATTTGTCTAAGCAATATGGATTTAAAATCGATGATTTTGTTGTATTTTATGAATACTATAAATTGAAATCAAATCCAAAAAGACAAGTGGTAGATGAATTAAGAGATATTATTCAAAGAAGCGATGTTTATGAATTAGTTGCAGAATTAAATAGTTTTGCTGAATCATTAAGAAAAGTATATGAATCAAAAGATGCTTGTATTTTAGCACTAAGATATATACCTTGGAAATTCTATGTTATGACAGCTTTAACAAGTGCATATCAAGTTAATTATTCTGAAAAAGAAAAGTTGTTTAAAGAAATAAGAAGATTCTTCTATATATCTTTAGTTGCAGGTTGTACATTAAACCAAATAAAACAAACATCATTTAAATTGATTGAATCAATAGTAAATGGTAATAGCATTGAAGATATAAAAGAAGATTTGAATAGAACAATAATATCAAGAAGAATGTATGCAAAAGTTTATGACGCATTAGATAACGATGTATACAATGAAAAATTCTTAAAACCGTTGATGCTGGCTTTAGAATATAACAATAGAGAAAGCACTAATACTGGATTTTATGTGCTAGACAATACATTGCACATGGATCATATTTTACCAAGAGCATACAAACAAAAAGCTGAATGGAATTATATAAATGATGAGGATGTATTACCTTTAATAAATGGATTAGGTAATATGGCTTTATTACAAGACATAAAGAATGAAGAGGCACTTAATTGTGGTTTTGAAAACAAAATCAGAATTTATAAAGGTGAAGATGAAAAAGGTAATAATAAGTCTGGTATAACTTCATTTGAATTTACAAGAAAAATAATAGCGTATTATGAAGCTGGAAATACAACATGGAATTATGAACAAATATTAGAAAGAAAAGAATATTTGATATCTAAAATAGAAGAAATGCTAGAGATTAAAAGAGAAGATGTTAATTTAAAAATAACAGAAGAATCTACGGGTGGAAGAACAGGTAAATCTAAATGGCTATATAAAGATGTTTATTATGACAATGCTAAATTAGTCAGAGCTTTAGTTCATGATTATATTGTTGATAATAATATTCAAAATTATTTAGATATTCCTGAATCTATTAGAAATTTTAAAATGTATTCTCATGAATTAATAATTGATGAATCTAACGAATTATTAAAAAACTATTCATATACTAAAGTTGAAGCAAATGGAATGACGATTTATGTTAGAAGTATTTGTCAAAAAGATAATACAAATGAATTTATAAATGTATTAAAACAAGTTTATGATTTCAAATCAGAAACTATAGAAGATGTTGGATAATATGTTAGACTTAAAGTTTGATAAAGAAATACAAAGTAGATTTAAAGATATTGCAATAATTGATTATGGCATAGTTGAAGGAAATAATATAGTTGTTTTCATTAAGGCAGGACAAAACGGTTCATTGTATGGATATCAAAACAAATATATTAAAATGGCTAGAAGGTTAAAAGAAAAATATGGATGCTCTGTAATTTGTTCATCAAATCCTTTTGATGGAAATAATCCATTAGATAATGCTATGGAAGTTATAGAAGATTATGTTAAAAAATTTGATGAATATAAAATATACTATTTAGGTTATTCTAATGGTGCATTAATTGGTGCATGGTTTGGAACAAAATATACTAAAATAGAAAGAATGGCACTTGTAAATGCTCCACTTATGTTTAATTATCATAAAACAAAAGAAGGTGCATTATCTTTTAAAGGTGAGTCTATATATTTTATATATGGTGATCAAGATCAATCAATTGGATATACCGATTTATTAAAAGGCATAGAAAATGACAGAATTAAGTTGTTTATAGAAAATGGACAAGATCATCATTTTAGTAAGAGTGATGAAGAATTCCAAAAAATACCTGATAAATATTTATTTTATGATGAGTCTGAATAAAATTCAGACTTTTTTCATGATATAATAGTGTTTATTCGGGAGGTTTAATATGTATAAAAAAATAGAAAAATTATATAAAAAGCAAAGTCCATATAATAAAATTAAGAAGAGATTTTTTTGGACATATATTATAGTGGTATTATTTTTGCTATTATTTAATATATTTAATTCAAGTTTATTATTATTATTAACAGTAATTACAACAATAATTATAATGAAAAAAATATGTGAAAAAGAGTTAAATACAAAATTGCATTTTAAATTTGATAAGAAGGATACAGAAGGTAAATTTTTAGATGAAATAATTTGTGATAAAGAAAACGAAATGTTTAAAAACTTTTTGAGAAAAAATAAAATGGATAATTTACAAACTGTAAAATGCATTATGGAACATTATAGAAATTTAGTAAAACCAAAAATTGTAAGTGATAATTTTTGGTCAATAATAGCAATAACAATTTCAATTTTACTTGCATTTGTAACAAAAGATGGATTTGATTTTAAAAGTTTTGAAAAAGCATTGCCATATTTAATTAGTTTTACTTTTATTATTTTAACAATTTTATTTTCTATCAAGCGATTTAGTGAAATAAGAACATTCTTAAAAGGGGAAGAAGGACTGTATGAAAGGTTAGAAGTTGTTTTTAGTGAATTATATGTTGAGAGTCTAAAAGAAAAAGATACCCCTAAGAAAAAAACTATAAAGATAAGAAATAAAAAAAGTAAAAATACTCTACCTGAAGGTGCACCAAAACATCAAAAATAAATCCAAAATTCCTATTATAATTATCTTTGGAAACGAATTGACGTTTTGATAAATTTCTCAGGAACAAATTGGGAACACTGGCATAGAACAAGATAGGTAAAATAGGGTATTTTGCGATAAATTTGGCAAATGACAAAATAAGAATAATGCAAAATATGCTAGAAAATTAATACACGCCAAATCCCCCTGAAGAGAACAAAACTTACATTTTTCTTTATATTAAATTGTTTGAAGGATATCTTCTATTTTAAATCCACAGTTTTAAGAAAATTATAAAAATTATACTAATGTTGCTGATAATTCAATAAATGTTATTAAAACAATACTTTGTAAATCTAATGTAATAAATAATAATGCATCAAACTATCAACATATCGATAAAACTAAACAAATAATACTAGTTTATGGTACAATGTTAATGTATTGCTAGAAAGGAATAAATTTATGACTCTAAATGAAGAAAAATTAGACAAAATTGAAAAGTTGAGAAAAATTATTAATGAATCAAATAATATAGTATTTTTTGGTGGTGCGGGTGTAAGTACTGAAAGTGGTATAAAAGATTTTAGGGGTAAAGATGGTTTGTATAAGGCAAAATATGATAAACCTGCAGAATATTATTTAAGTTCAAGATGTTTTTATAGTAATCCAACTGAATTTTTCGAATTTTATAAATCAAATATGAATTCATTAAATGCAAAGCCTAATATTACTCATTTGTTTTTAACTGAATTAGAAAGACGTGGTAAACTTAAAGCAATAGTAACACAAAATATTGATGGATTACATCAAAAAGCTGGTAGTAAAAATGTTTTAGAAATACATGGAACAATATATAAAAATCATTGTATAAAATGCAATAAAGAGTATAGTGCTGATTATGTTTTTAATAGTAAAGGAGTTCCAATGTGTGATTGTAAAGGTATAATAAAACCTGATGTCGTTTTGTATGGCGAAATGCTTCCTATAGAATATTCAACCGCACAGGCATATATTTATAAAGCAGATACTTTAATAGTAGCTGGAACATCTTTAACGGTAGAACCAGCGTCTGGTTTAGTTAAAATATTTAATGGTAAAAATTTGATTATAATAAATAATGATAAAACACCTTATGATAGTTTAGCGACTTTGGTTATACATGATAGTTTGAAAAATGTTATAGGTAAAATATTTGATAAGAATTAAGCACTTCATTTTAATAAATAACATATATTTAATGGAAAAATATGTTATTTTTTGTTATAATTTTAGTGGTGAGTAGTATGAAAATTAGTGATGTAGATAAATCAAAGTTATCTCCTATGATGAGGCAATATTTAGATATTAAAAGTGAAAATATGGATGTAATATTGTTTTTTAGATTAGGAGACTTTTATGAGATGTTTTTTGAAGATGCTTATACTGCATCTCGTGAACTAGAACTTACTTTAACTGGTAAAAGTGCAGGATTGGAT
>CAZMXJ010000060.1:0-6104 GCA_964570235.1 uncultured Clostridium sp.
GATACACAAGTTGTTTATATTGCAGAACTTGATAATAAACAAAATTTATAATAATAGATATTACACTACAAATATATATTCATCAACTTATAATAAAGATTATTTAGATTTTAATAGAAATGAATTTCTAACTAATAGAGATGATTATAATTATTTTTTAATTCCATCTAATGTAGATCCATTATATAATACATTTATGGGAGTAAAGTATATATATTCAAAGGAAGAATTAAAGTATCCTTATAAGAAAATAAGTGAAAATATATATGAAAATACTAATGCATTTCCTATAATATATGCATCAAATAGTGTAATGAATATTGATGAATTTAACACATATGGTTATCCATATAAGAATTATATATTACTCAATTCTGTAGTCGTAGATGATAAAAGTAATTATAATTATAATGATATTAATGTTGAAAAACTAAATATAAATTATAAAATAATAAGCAATGATGGTGTAGAAATAGAAGATAATACTCTTAAAGTTAATAAAAAAGGAAAACTCGTTGTTGAGCTTGAAAAGGAACTTAAAGACAAAATATTGTTTATAGAAATTAGTGGTTTAAAAGAAAATAGTTGTAAGGAAAGTGCTATAACAATGTCTATAAATAATATAAGTAACTCTTTAACATGCAAAAAATGGCCATATCCAAATAAAAATAATACTTTTCATTTCACAATATCAGATAGCAATATTAAAACTCTTGAAATAGAGTTAACAAAAGGAACTTACAATATAGAAAATGTAAATATGTATATAATCGATAATAAAGATATTATAAATAATGATATTACAAGAGCAAATATAAAAAGTATTTTCAAGAATAAGATAACATCTAGTATAAATATAGATGAAGATCAATACTTAGTAACAAGTATTCCATATGATAGAGGATTTACAATTAAAATAGATGGTGAAATTGTAGAAAAACAATTGGTAAATAAAGCTTTTCTAGGTGCTAAAATAGAAAAAGGAAATCATGAAGTAGAAATAATATATAATAGTCCTCTATTAAAAGAAGGTAAAATTATATCATTAATTGGTATTACAATATTTATAGTTCTAATATATAAAGAGAGAAAACATGTAAATATTTAACAATATTAAAAGAAGCAAATAACTTGCTTCTTTCATTTTAATAGTTCAGTATATCAATAACCTAAAGAGTAAATTAAATCTTCAACATCCGATTTTTGATTTATATCTACACGCACACACAATAATGTATTTTCGACTCGTGAAATATATATATAATAATCATTACTAGTGCCTTTATAATTTGAGTAATTTCCAATATTTGTTCTTTCAGAATTCATTGATGATATTGAATTTGTTTTATCTTTTACCTCTAAATCAAATATTTTACTTGCATCTTTTACATTTTCAAAAACATAAAAATTTACTTCAATATCTGCTTTCTTTGCAACTTGTTGTTCTTTTATAGAATCATATTCCATATATTGATCAGTTACATTGACAACTTCATAACCATCTGCTTCAGAAATTATTTTAAATTGCTCAGAAGTTCTAAGTTGCCTATATTGAAAATTACTAGTACTAACTATTATTGAAATACCTATTATTAAAATAATAGAACTTATAAATAGATAAACTGGACTTACTCCACTATTTAGATACGCTTTTTCTGGTTTCAAAGGATTAATTCTAACCTTTATACTATAATCTTTTTTCGATTTATTTAAACTTATACCTCCATTATTTACCCTATATAACATACCTTTATATTTATACTCATAAACTGGTATAATACCGGTTCCGCTGTATACAGATCTATCATCCGCAGAACCAAGATAATAATTTTCATATGGCACATCAATATACCTTGCTACATGTGCATCGACCTTGAGTGGATACTTAATTATTTTATATATCTTATATATGATATATCCTACTAACATACATATTCCTATTATTAAACATACATACTTTCCCATAACACTTACTCCTCACATATTATTACTATTTAAGTATATCAAATGCTTGTATTGTGTTCAACAATTTTACTTACGTATTTACACAATAAAAGCAAGTTTACGTTTGCTTAACTCGAAATTACTTTTTTATTGCTCTTGGATGACTATCTAAATAAACTTTTCTAAGCCTCTCATTTGATACATGTGTATATATTCCTGTCGTATCTAATGATGAGTGACCAAGTAATTCTTTTACTATTAGGATATCACATCCCTCATTTAAAAGATGTGTTGCAAAAGTATGTCTTAATACGTGTGGTGTTATCTTTTTATTTATAGAAGCTTTTTTAATTATATCATTCATTAGTAATTGTACACTTCTAGTTGTGAGTGGTTTATCTTTCTTATATGCACCTATTATTAAATAATCATTATTCTTCTTGTTAAGCAACGTTTCTCTTCCTTCTGACAAATATAACTCTAATATTTCAGCACATGTTTCGCCATAAAGAACTATTCTTGTTTTAGAACCTTTACCTAAAATTCTTATTGTTTTATTATTTAAATCAATATCTTTAACTTTAATATTGCATAGCTCAGATACACGAATTCCACTACCATATAATAATTCTAAAATTAATCTATTTCTCTGTCCTATTGGAGAAGATATATCTGGTACATCAAATATAGCATTTATATCTTCATTAGTAATGTACTTTGGGAGTAATTTTTCTTTTTTAGGGGTTGATATATGTTTAAAAATATTTTTATCAACTAAACCATTGTCATATAAAAATGCATAAAATGCTCTAAGTGAACTTATTTTTCTAGAAATTGTAGTTCCTTTATATTTTTTATCATATAATTTTACTAAATATTCTTTTACATCAAAATATTTAATTTTATTCGTAACTAATTTATTATTATTACAATAATTTATAAAATCCATTATATCAAGTTCATAATTTTTTATTGTATGACTACTATATCCTCTTTCATTTTCTAAATATCTCACAAACTGTCTTAAATCTTCCATACTTCACCTACTTAAAAAGAATTAATATCAATTAATTCTTTATTTTCTTCTATGCTCATCAAAGCACGATAAGTCCCTATGTTCATTAAAATCTTCTATATCTAATAATTCTCTTTCATGTTCCAATAAGTATCTAAGTCTTGATTCTTCAGTATCACTTTTTGATACATTGTATTCACTTGCATATGTAGTTAATTCTGTTTCTACACTTTCAGGTTTACTTGATGGTGCTTTTTTGTCTTTACTTCTTTCATATTTTTTCATGCATATATATATATTTCTAGAACCTTTATACGTTTTAAATAGTTTTTCTCCTAAATCTTGTATTAATTCTATATAATCTCCATTATTTCTTATTGTAGCTTCTATTCCTTCTGCAATAGGCTTAAAGTTTCTTACACTCTTGTATCTCTTTGCAAATTGTAATGCAAAAGCCCTATCAAACATTAGTACTTCAAACTTTGATGCAACTGCATCTATATTGAGTACAGATGCATCTTTCTTATATAGCGGGCTTGATTCTCTTTTATATATATCTTTATCTTTACCAGTTGGTTCCATCCATATCTCTACATCTTTAAAGTCACTAGGTTTCATATTTAAACCCTTATTCTTTATTATAGTAGATATAAGTTCATTTTTATTTTCATATCTTGTAGTTCTTTCATCCAACTCTTTTAGAGTAATTGGTTTACTAAATACTTTATACTTAGTACCATCTTTACCAATAAGTACTAGATAATAATGTTCTCCCCTCATTATTCTTCACCACCATTTTCTTCAAGCTTTACAAGTACCTCTCTTGGTTTTGAACCATTTTGAGGCCCTACTATTCCTCTTTCTTCAAGTAAGTCCATGATTCTTGCAGCTCTATTATAACCGAGTTTATATTTTCTTTGAAGTAAAGATGCACTTGCTTTACCTGTTTTAACCACAAACTCAACTATATCTTTATATAGTGGATCATCATACTCATCATCTGAATCAGAAGAATCTTCATGCATCGCTGTTGCCCTATCTTCTGTACTAAACTTATCATCATATTGTGCTTTTTGCTGAGAAATTGTATATTCAATTACTTTATTTATTTCTTCATCAGATACATATGCTCCCTGTATTCTTACTGGAGAATTTTCTCCCATAGGTAAAAACAACATATCACCCTTACCAAGTAGTTTTTCAGCTCCTGTCATATCAAGTATTGTTCTTGAATCTATACTTGATGATACTGCAAATGAAATACGAGATGGAATATTAGCTTTTACTATACCTGTAATAACATCTGTAGATGGTCTTTGAGTTGCTACTATCAAATGTATTCCTGCCGCACGTGCCATCTGAGTAATTCTCAATATTGAATCTTCCACTTCTTTTGCTGCAACTAACATAAGGTCAGCAAGTTCATCTATTATTATAACGATATATGGCAATTTTTCTAATTGTCCATTTAAATTTCTTCTTCTATCTTCTACATATTTATTGTAATCAGCTATATTTTTTGTTCTAGATTCTTCAAATAAATTATACCTTCTTTCCATTTCAGAAACCATCTTCATAAGTGCAATGGATGCTTTTTTAGGATCAGTTACAACCGGCATCAATAAGTGTGGTACCCCATTATACATACTCATTTCGACCTTTTTAGGATCAACTAAAACCATTTTTACTTCACTTGGTTTACTTCTTAAAAGAAGCGTTACAATTATAGAATTTATACATACTGATTTACCACTACCAGTTGCACCTGCTACTAGAAGATGTGGAGTTTTATTTATTTCCATAAACATAGTTTTTCCCATTATATTTTTTCCAAGTGCAACAGCAAGTTTACTATTTTCCATAGATTTTGGAATATCTTCCATTATTTCTCTTAATGTTACTCCTACGCTTGTTTTATTAGGAAGCTCTATTCCTATCGTACTTTTCCCTGGAATAGGTGCTTGTATTCTTACATCTTTTGCCGCAAGAGCTAAAGCTATTTCTCTTTGAATACTCAATACTTTATTAACTTTCGTACCGCTTTTTAATTCTACTTCATATTGAGTTATTGAAGGCCCTATATTTATTTCTACTACTTTACCTACTATATCAAAATCACTCAACACTTTTTCTAGTTTCTCGACATTCATCTTTACTACAGATTTATTTTCACTAGTATTTACTTTACCAGCTTTTTTCAAAAGAGTTCTAAAGTCAGGCAAAATATAATTACTAGTTTCTACATTTTCATAATTAATTATTTCTACTGGTGTTTCCTCGACTATTTCTTCTTTTTCATCTTCTTTATTATTATCTAATTCATCTAAACTGCTTATAATCTTTTTACCTGTTAACTCTTCAACTTCACCATCATTTTCATCAACATTAACAGTAATTCCTTGTTTTTTAAATTCTCTTTTAAAGGCAAAGTTTCTAAGCTTTGAAAATATTGATTTCAAAAGAGAAACAATTGATACATTAAATAAAATTATTAGACCACATATTATCAAAAAACACGCTACTACATAAGTTCCTTTTACTGAAAACAATTTAACGAATAAAAGTGAAAATATTGCACCTATAATTCCACCACCATTAGGTACTAAATTGTTACTAAATACACCTAATAAACCATCAATGGTACTTTCTAATGTAGCCATTATCATAGAATCATTTTTTGTTACATAACTTACATGGCAAAATATAAGTAATCCAATAATAATAGTATACAAACCACATAACTTTAAAGAAAATATATTTGGTTTCTCATTTTTAATTAAAGAATATGCACCAAAAACAAAAATAAGTATCAAAGGAATTACCCACAAAGACCCAGTTAAAAATACGCAAAAATTAGAAATAATTTTACCAACTGGTCCAAAAATATCCTCACTACCAAAACCAATTATAGATATTAAAATCCATAATAATCCAGTTAACTCAAATCCATGTGGATTTTTATTTTCTTCTGCATCTTTTCTCTTTTTCTTTTTTGACATATTATCACCTTCTTAATTATATCATATTTTGTTATAATTTGACTAATATATTAATCCCTTTTTTAGTATAAATATTTTTAGATAAATAGAAAAAGTACTCTTTCGAGTACTAACTTAAATTAACTTTTAAATTTTCTTTTTCTTCT
>CAZMXJ010000061.1:0-5894 GCA_964570235.1 uncultured Clostridium sp.
GTTTTTTAGTGAATAACAATTTATTTAATGAAGGAGATTATGTAGTAGTTGCGGTTTCTGGTGGACCAGATTCTATGGCTCTTCTTCATCTACTTATTAATATTAGAGAGAAAGTAAAAATAAATATTGTTTGTGCTCATGTTAATCATAATAAGAGAAAAGAAAGCGATGATGAAAAGGTATTTGTTGAAGAATACTGTAAAAGTAATAATGTTTATTTTGAATATATGAAGATTAAAGAATATGGTAGTGGTAATTTTCATAGTGAGGCAAGAGATATAAGATATAATTTCTTTAAAGAAGTTATGAAGAAATATAATTCTCATCTTTTATTTACTGCTCATCACGGAGATGATTTAATTGAAACTATTCTTATGAGAATTGTTAGGGGTTCTAATTTGAAAGGCTATTCGGGATTTTCTAAGATAACAGATTTGGGTAGTTATAAAATAGTTAGACCTTTGATATTTTATACAAAATCTGAGATATTAGAATATGTTATTTTAAATAAAATACCATATGTAATAGATAGTTCAAATAATGAAGATGATTATACTAGAAATAGGTATAGGCATGTAGTTCTTCCTTTTTTGAAAAATGAAGATGCGCATGTTCATGAGAAATTTTTGAATTTTAGTGAAATTTTAGGTGAATATGATTCATTTTTTGATAGTATTTTATCTGGCAAACAATTTTATGATAATGGTATTCTTGATGTTAATTTATTCTTACGGGAAGATGAGTTAATTCAAAGAAGAATTATTGAGGTTGTTTTAAGAGATGTATATAAAGGTGATTTATCACTTGTGAATAGTCATCATGTAACTTTAATTTCTGATTTGATTAAGAATGACAAACCTAACGTGTCAATTGAATTACCAAATGGATATAGTGCTGTAAAGGAATATGACAAAGTGTCATTCAAAAAAAATTCTTCTATAAATTATGATTATGATGTTCTTTTGGAAAGAGTAACATTATTGCCTAATGGTAGAACTATATATTTTGTAGATAGTGAAGATGGTAATGGTAATGATGTGTGTAGACTTGATAGTAATCAATTAAAATTACCTTTGCATGTTAGAAATAAAAGAAATGGTGATAAGATTTTTGTTAAGAATCTTAATGGTAGTAAAAAAGTGAAAGATATTTTTATTGAAAAGAGAGTATCTTTTGATGAAAGAAAATTATGGCCAGTAGTGGTTGATAGTGAAAATAATATTGTATGGATACCAGGATTAAAAAAATCTAAATATAATAAAGAAAAAAATGAAAAGTGTGATATAATAGTTAAGTATTGTTAATTAAGGAGGAAAAATGAAAAAGAATTTAATGAAAAAAGAGTTAGTACCATATGTATTATTGCTTTTAGCGGCTTTATTCATATTATTTTCTACTGATATTTTTGGTGGGAAGGTACATGAACTTACATATAATGAGTTTGAAACTAATTTAAAGGGTAATAAGATTACTGAATTATCTATTGTTCCAAGAGCAGACGGAATGGTTTATGAGGTAACAGGAAAATTAGAAGGTTATAAAGATAATGAAAGTTTTTATTCTACTTTACCTTTAACGGACACTACTATAGATAGAATTTTAGAAGCCAAAGATGTTAAAGATTTTAAAGTGGTTGCTAAGAGTGATCCTTCTTCTGGATATCTTATACAATTTTTATTTAATGTATTTCCTATGTTATTGTTAGTAGGAGGAGCTTTATTCTTCTTCAGCAGGCAAATGGGAAGCAGTAATAAATCTCTTGATTTTGGAAAGAGTAGAGCTAAGTTAAGTGAGGATAATGGAAGTGTTACTTTTAAAGATGTTGCTGGTCTGATTGAAGAAAAAGAAGAAGTTGCAGAGTTAATTGACTTCTTAAAGAATCCTAAGAAATTCCAGAAAATGGGGGCAAGAATACCTAAGGGTGTATTATTAGTAGGTCCTCCTGGAACTGGTAAAACTTTACTTGCTAAAGCAGTTGCAGGAGAAGCAAATGTTCCATTCTACTTCATAAGTGGTTCTGACTTTGTTGAATTATTTGTAGGTATTGGTGCATCTCGTGTTAGAGATATGTTTAGACAAGCTAAGCAAAATGCTCCATGTCTAGTATTTATTGATGAGATAGATGCAGTAGGAAGACAAAGAGGTACTGGACTTGGTGGTGGACATGATGAAAGAGAACAGACACTAAATCAACTATTAACTGAAATGGATGGTTTTGGTGCGAATGAAGGGATTATCATAATTGCTGCTACTAATAGACCAGATGTACTAGATCCAGCATTGCTTAGACCTGGTAGATTTGATAGACAAGTTACAGTTAATTTACCTGATGTAAAAGGAAGAGAAGAGATACTTGAAGTTCATGCTAGAAATAAGGTATTTGCTCCATCTGTAAAGCTAGCTAATATTGCCAAAAGAACAGTTGGATTTAGTGGGGCTGATTTAGAAAATTTACTTAATGAGGCAGCATTACTTGCAGTTAGAAGAGACAAGAAAGAAATAACTATGGCAGAGATTGATGAAGCTACTGATAGAGTATTAATGGGTCCTGCTAAAAAGAGTAAGAAATATACTGATAAAGAAAAAGAAATGGTTGCTCATCATGAGGCTGGACATGTTGTCTTAGGATTAAAATTAGATGATGCTAACGATGTTCAAAAAGTTACAATAATCCCAAGAGGATATGCTGGTGGTTATGCCATGATGCTTCCTAGAGAAGAAACTTATACTTCTACTAAAAAAGAATTGCTAGAAAGAATAACTGGGTTACTAGGTGGACGTGTAGCTGAAGAAATAGTATATAATGAAGTATCAACAGGAGCTCACAATGATTTTGAAAAAGCAACTAAGATAGCAAGAGCAATGGTTACAGAATATGGCATGAGTGATTTAGGACCTATTCAATTTGAGACTCAAGAAGGTGGAGTATTCTTAGGTAGAGATTATAACAAGTCTAAGAACTTTTCTAATGAAATTGCACACGAGATTGACTTAGAAATGAGAAAAATTATAAATGAATGTTATGAAAATGCTAAGAAGATTATAAGCGAAAATAGGGATTTACTTGAACTTATTGCAAGTTCGTTATTAGAACATGAAACATTAACTAAAGAACAAATTGATTATTTAGTAGAACATGGAAAAATGCCTGTTGAAGAGGATAGTGAAGTAGAAGTTAATGATGATGCTCTTGAAGATTTAAATAAAGAAGAAACAAAAAAGAATAAGTCTAAGAAAGATAAAGAATAGTTTCTTCTTTTTCTTTGTCATGACGTCTTCTTTCAATAACTAATCAAATATATTTATTCGCATGTAAGTACTACTAGTATAACTTATTAGTTATTTAATTCTTTTTTATACTTTATTCCTTGATAAGAGTTTCTTCTTTCCATTTCTTTATCAATTTCATTTAGAACGCTAAATTTTTTAATTAACCAAGTGGGTTCAATGACTAAATTTTTGTCTGGATCACCAGTAATTCTATTAATAACTATATTTTCTCTTAAAAGTTCTAACTCGTTACATGTTATATCTACATATTCTTCTTTAGTAAGTATATGAAATTTTTCTTTTTCATAAAGGTTAGCTAGTTCAGTATTTTTTAGAATAAATAGCATATGTATTTTTATCCCTTGAATATCTAAATTAGATAAATATTTTACTGTTTCAAGCATCATCTCTTTTGTTTCATAGGGAAGCCCATTTATAATATGTACTACAACATCAATATTTCTTTTTCTAAGCTTATTTACAGCTTCTTCAAATTGTTTTAGAGTATGTCCTCTATTTATTAATTTAGAAGTACTTTCATGTATTGTTTGTAAACCTAGTTCTATTACTAAATTAGTCCTTTTATTTAATTCTTCTAAATAATCTAATACATCATCAGGAAGAGCATCACATCTAGTTGCAATGTTTAATCCAATTACATTTGGTAAACTCAGTATTTCTTCATATTTTTTTCTCAAAATAGGAAGAGGAGCATAAGTATTAGTATCTGCTTGAAAATAACCAATATACTTACTATTAGGCCATTTTTTACTTACAATATCTTTTACCTTGTTAAATTGTTCTATTAAAGGCATACCAGAGTTTTCGCCACTCCCGTTGTAACAATATATGCAACCTTTACCGTTAATTTTGTTTGGGCAACCAAATCCAGCATTTAAACTTACTTTAAATACTTTTGAATTATATTTCATTTTATTATAATAATTTAATGTATAATATCTTTTATTATCTAATGTGTATTTGAACATAAACTTCACCCATTTAATTATAACATGCATTAAAGTAACATTTATGTTAAAGAATGACAATTTATGTATGTTTTTTTGTTTTAGATTGCTTATGGTAATTAATTTATATATAATAATAATGTAAAGTATAGTTGAAAGTAGGTGACGTTTATGAAGAATAAAGAGGAAAAACTTGCTACATTAAGGAAATTTATTATTGAATTATCAAAGAATAAAGTAGATTTTGAATTTAAACTAGAACCAAAGATTATAGAGACTTTATTATTTAAATTAAGCGATGATAAAGAATACTATGTTATTGATAAAGATTTATTTAAGGCATTTAAAGAGTTAAATATGAATTTTAAAGGAGTATCTTTTAATAATGTAGATATTAGTAAATTAGATTTTACTAAATTAAGAGGTGTATCTATAAATCCACAGGAAGTTTATGATAGAAATTTAGAAGAATGTGTTTTTACTGGAATAACATTTACCGGGCCGTTTGATGATGTGCTTATAAGTGATGCAGATTTTAGCGAAAGTATAAATGCAAAGATAAATCCGCAAACCATAAGAGATAAGAATTTATCATATACAATATTAAGAGATGTTGAGTTCATAGGATCATTTGATGATGCATTTATAGTTGGAGCTGATTTTACAGATTCAATAAATGCCGAAATAGACCCACAAACTATAGCGGATAATGATTTAAGTGCATGTGTATTTGATGGAGTAACATTTATAGGCCCATTTGATAATACAACTATAAAAGCATCCGATTTTACTAGTAGTAGTGGAGCTGTAATTGATCCAGAAATGCTTTTAGATAGAGATATGTCATATTGTGTATTATGTGATGCGTATATTGATGGAGATTTTGATGATGTAAGAATATACAGAGCAAATTTTAAGGGGGCAAATGGAGAAATAGAAATTGATCCAGAAAAAGTGCTTGACAAAGATATGTCATATTGTATATTTGATGGAGTTACATTTATAGGTACTTTTGAAGATTCAATAATTGTAGGAGCAAACTTTAAAAAAAGTAAAAATGCATATATAAATCCACAATATATAAATGATAGGATGTTAGGATATTGTACTTTTAGTGATGTTACGTTTATTGGACCATTTGATGATTGTACTATAACAAATTCTAATTTTACTAATAGTAAAGGTGCAGTAATTAATATTAATACTATAAATGGTGGAATTGGAGAAAATGGCAATTTAACTAATGCTACTTTAACTGGTAAGGTATATAGGATAGATGAGGATTTTGGTAAAAGTAAATGAAATATATGTTATTATTATTTGAAGAAAGAATATTAACTAATCAAGAAAATCTGGTTAGTTTTTTTTACTTTGGTTAATTGTTATTATTTTAACCAATAACTCGATTATATATTGCAACTAACTAGAAAAGCTTTTATAAATAGGTCATATAATAGTGTATAAGCTAGTATGTTGGGTTAAGTTTACAAAAAAATGGAAAATTAGTTGTAAATATGCTTGCAAAAGTCTAAAAAAAGGGGTAACATTAAAACTGTTGATGTGACAAATTTCGACAAAAACACAAAAAATAAAAAAAATAAAAAAAATGTGTTGACAATAAGAAATGAATTTGTTATATTATACATGCACTTTGAA
>CAZMXJ010000062.1:0-5808 GCA_964570235.1 uncultured Clostridium sp.
CGGCTCTGTTAAGTGCTTCTTCTGTTCTTTTTGGATCTACACCTTTTTCAAATCTCATAGATGCTTCACTTCTTAATATTTCCTTTGATGTATATCTAATATTGTATGGATTAAAGATAGCACTTTCTATTAATATATTTTTAGTATCTTCTGTTACTTCTGTAGATAATCCTCCCATAACACCCGCAAGTGCAATTGGACTATTTTCATCACATATTACTATATCAGCATCATTTAATGTTCTTTCTACACCATCTAATGTTGTAATTTTTTCACCATTAGAAGCCATCCTAACAACTATTTTTTCACCCACTTTATCTAAGTCAAAAAAGTGTAGTGGTTGTCCATATTCAAGCATAACATAATTACTTATATCTACTACATTATTTATTGGTCTTATACCTGAAGACATAAGTCTAGATTTAATAAATTCAGGACTTTCTTTTATTACTACATTCTTTACTACTCTTCCAGTATAAGCATAACAATTATTTGTTTTACATTCTATATTAATGTAATCACTTGTCTTTTCGCTAGTTTCTTTTAAAGTAGTTGTAGGCATATTAATCTTTTTATCATAAATTGCAGCTACTTCGTAAGCCATACCTAACATACTAAGTAAATCACTTCTATTTGCAGTTAGTTCGTAATCAACATACGTATCATTTAACCCTAAATATTCTTTAGCGTCTATTCCCGCAGGAGCGTCTTCTTTTAGCACATGTATCCCTTTTTTATCTTCTTCTTTTACATATTTTGATTCAAGACCAAGCTCTGCGATAGAACAAATCATACCATGTGATTCAACTCCTCTAATTGTAGAATCTTTTATTTCACCACCTGGGAGTTTAGCGCCAACTCTTGCGACTATAACCTTTTGTCCAGCTTCTACATTAGGTGCCCCACAAACTATTTGATATATTTTATCTCCCAAGTCAACTTCACAAATATTTAAATGATCAGAGTCTGGATGAGATTTTTTAGAAACTACTCTTCCAACTACCAAATTAGTCGCAGGACATAATTCATTAATACTATCGTACTCATTACCAACAGAAAGCATATTATCGGCAATAGTCTTTACATCATCCTCTATATTAACTAATTCTTTTAGCCATTTATCACTAACTCTCATATATCCTCCTTCTCAACTCTATCAAATTCTTTTAAAAATCTTAAATCATTTGTATAAAAATTTCTTATATCACTTATTCCATATTTAAGCATTGCTATTCTTTCTGGGCCTATACCAAATGCAAAACCAGTATATTTATTGCTATCATAGCCACACATATTAAGTACATTAGGATGAACCATTCCAGCGCCTAATATTTCTATCCAACCAGTATTTTTACAAATATTACATCCTTTACCATTACAACTAGCACACGTTACATCAACTTCAATACTTGGTTCAGTGAATGGAAAGTGACTTGGTCTAAACCTTATTTCTCTTTTTTCACCAAACATTCTTTTTGCAAATATTTCTAAAGTTCCTTTTAAATCAGACATAGATATATTTTCGTCTACAACAAGTCCTTCTACTTGATGAAATTGATGTGAATGAGTAGCATCATCATTATCTTTTCTATATGTCTTACCGGGGCATATTACTCTTATAGGTGTCTTTTCAGTATTTGAAAGCATAGTTCTTACTTGTATTGGAGATGTTTGTGTTCTAAGTAAAGTATCTTCAGTTATATAAAAACTATCTTGAGTATCTCTTGCAGGGTGTCCTTTAGGCAAATTTAACATTTCAAAATTATATAAGTCACTTTCAACCTCTGGCCCATCTAATACATCATATCCCATTGAAATAAATAGTTCTTCTACATCATTTATAACTTTTGTTATTGGATGAATTCCACCTACTTTTATCTTAGTTGCAGGAAGAGTTACATCTATTCTTTCATTTTGCAATTTTTCTTCTAACATCTTCTTTTCTAAACTTGATTTCAAATTAGATATTTCACTTTCAGCATATGTTTTAAACTCATTCATAAGTTTTCCACATTCTTTTTTTTCTTCTATCGATAAATCTCTCATCATCATAGAAAACTCTTGTATTTTACTCTTTTTACCTAAATACTTAGTTCTTAAGTCATTTAATTCATTCATTGATTTTACATTTGATAATTCTTCATCCAATTCTATTTTTAATTTATTAATATCTTCTTTCATATATCCTCCTTTTAAACATAAAAAAATCTATGTCTAAGGGTTCATAAGAACGGTACCACCTTAGTTCATAGATTCTATGCACTTATTTCCTTTAACGCAAGGTTACGGCATATATTTTCTTATATGCACTCATCTGGCGAATTCATAAACAGTAACTACTCCTTCACACCTACCAAGAGTTCTCTTTAAGTACTTATTTATTACTACTCCAAATTCTTCGCTTTTCAAGTTAGATTATAGCATATTAAAAATATAATTCAACCATTTACTTAGTCAAAATTTGACAAAAATAAAAAAATGTGTATAATATGAGGCAAAAGTGAGGGGTTAATATGAATAAAGAAAATTTTATAAGAGACGATTATAAGGTGTTTTTCACACCTACAAACGGAGAAAGAGTTATAAATAAAGTGAGTAGTATAGATAAATTATATGCACTTATGGCTATAGTTATGGATTTAAGCAATAAATTTAATCATGGATCAATTCCATATAAATGTACACTTGAAAGAAGTGATCATTATGGACAAATAGTTGGAATATCATCTTTTGACAAAAAAATGATATTTAGATTAGATTATGACGAAGAATATGGTACACATTTAAACTATGTTAACTATGAGTATGGCAAAAGAAAACCAGTAAAAATTCTTATTCCAGTGGAAATTAAAGAAAAGGAATATCATAAAGTAATTAAAGGATACAATAAATCAAGATAGACAACTTCTATCTTTTTTTAATTAACACATATAAAATTCATTATTAATTATTTGATTTTGCTAATTTAAAATAAATAAACATTATATAATTTTATTTATTTTCTGCATAATTAACTCACACACTTCTTCATCACTAATTAAATTAATAGAAAAAGTTTTATACCCAATTCTATTTATACTTGTCCCACAATGATATACTATACATTTATCTAATATAAAATATCTATCATGAAAATCATTGTTAAATATGACTCTTAAATTTTGATATTGTTTATTGTATTTTGTAATATCTTGTTTAGTAAGCAGATTATTTGACTTAGTTATAATAATTATTTCAATATTTAATCTTTTTATAATATCTAGTAATGTATTGTCAGCATACGCATCAATAATTATTAATTCTTTTGTAGCAATTTTAAATATGTCTTGTATTTTAGAATAGGCATCAAATATTTGACCATTAAAATATATTTCGTTTATTTTTCTCTTTTCTTCAATTTTTTGAAATGACGCCTCCAATAATTTTATTTTATTATGATCTTCTAATACTAAATTATTAATATATTTTTGTTCTATCAGATTAGAAGATATATATTTTCTCATTTTGACAAAAGCTCGCATTATAGCTACACTTATTTGAGAAGCGACTCTTGTTCTCAAAACTGTTGCCAGCATAGCCACTCCTTGTTCCGTAAATACATATGGTAGCTTTCTAACTCCACCGTAATTATTACTTGAATTTGAAGTTTCAATTTGAAACTTCAAATTGTTATACTCCTCTTTAGTTAGTTGGAAATAAAAATCTGCTGGAAATCTTTCATTGTTTCTATTAACAGCTAAATTTATAGACTTAGTTCCATTGGCACATTCATATAGTCTTGCTAAATCACTATCTAACATCACATGTTTACCACGAATTTCATAAATCAAATTTTCAATGACAAATTCGTCTCTTAATTTTACATCATTCATAACTCCACTCCCCACTTCTTAATTAATATATTTAGATATCAAAAAGCTAAAAAAATTGATAATCTCCAATTTATTATTCATATTATTATTTTGATATCTATATTTTCTAGTTACATATATTTATAATTTTTCTATTGCTTTTACTACTAGATTCTAGTTCCTATAACCAACACTTATAATTACATCTATACTAACACCACTTCCATGGAATTTGTGCAACCAATTGCACAAATTCATTATCCTCTTTATATTCATTATAAAATGATTTCATATATTTTAAATTAAGAACAGAAAAACCTTTTAAATTTGGAAAAGACATTTTTAATATTATTAGTTATCTCTTGAAAAGATTTGTTTAGCATATTATACCTCCTTTATAAGGCATTTTTATGACACTAAATTCAATATCAATTTACTAAATATGAGCTTTAACTAGTATAAATATTGTCAAATATACTGAGTAATAAAAGAAAAACTATTTTTAGCAATGCTTATTATTAATAAGTCTTAATTTTATACAAAATTATGATTAAAACATTTTTTAATTATCACATATAAAATTCATTATTAAGTCAATTAAAATATCTTTTTCTTTAGGATTGGATTCCGCAATTAATAAAGTAAGTGATACTAAAGCATTATTATCTATAACCTTTTTGCCATTAAAATATAGTATGTTATAAAAATCTAAAAAATATATAAATAATGTCGCTGCAACTCTTTTATTGCCATCTATAAATACATGATTTTTAGTTATTAAATATAAAAGGTTAGCAGCTTTTTCCTCTATACTAAAATATACATCTTTACCATCATATGTTTGATATATCGCACCAATTATACTTTTTAAACCTTCTTCTCTTTCTAGTGCAAATAAATTACTTTTAGTATTATATTTTAATTTATTAATTATCTCTTTGCATTCTTCATAGGTTATCTTCTTGTTAGTACACTTACCATTAGGTCTTGATAACTTCTTGTTATCGTAATTATCTAATAAATTTAATGCCTTAGAATAATCACTAATCACTCTTATTATTTCTCTTGCTTCACCATCATTTAAGTTATCATCCACTCTATTTGCAATATCTATTAGTTTTACTGTTTTTTCTAGATATTCTAATCTTCTATTATTTACTGCATAACCTTTTATTAAGTAATCTTTTAATACTTTATTTGCCCACCTTCTAAATAAAATACCATTTTTTGATTTAACCCTATAACCAACACTTATTATTACATCTAAATTATAGTAATCCACTTGATATGTTTTTGCATCTTTAGCAGTTGTTGCAAAATTTGCAACAACTGAATTGTCTAATTCTTCTGTAAGAGCATTTTTTATATGTCTGGATATAACTGATTTATCTCTATCAAATAATTTAGCCATTTGTTCTAATGATAACCATACTGTTTCATCTTTTATATTAACCTCTAGTTTAACATCTTGCTCTTCAAATAGAATTATTTCATTAACCATAAAACACCACCTTTACAAGGCATTTTATGATATATTAAATCCAATATCAAATTACTAAATTTATATTATTACAAACATAAATATTACAAAACATATTAAGCAATAAGTAAAACATTTACTTTAGTATTACTTATTATTAATAAGATTCAATTTTATACAAAAGAAAAAAATTAACAACTATACAGTCATTAATTCCTTTTCTTTAACACTTAATAATGCATCTACTTCTTTATTATATTTACCAATTAAGTCTTGGACTCTATCCATACCTCTTTTTTCTTCATCCTCAGGTAATTCTAATTTCTTTATTTCTGAATTTGAATCTTGTATTATATTTCTAAGTGCTATTTTAGCATCTTCTGCAATACTTTTTACTTCTTTAACATATTCTTTTCTTCTTTCTTCTGTTAATTCAGGTATTACTAACATAACCATTTCCCCATTGTTATTTGGAGT
>CAZMXJ010000063.1:0-5694 GCA_964570235.1 uncultured Clostridium sp.
ATCACTTTCTTTAAACTGCTTTTTTATTTGTGTCTACTCTAAGGGGTGCAGTTCAGAAAACTGTTTTTTTATTGCCTTTTAATCTTAATACTAGAAACCTCATTATATCTATTTATAAAATAATCATCTGTCATTCCAGCTATATAGTCTATTACCTTTCTTACATTACTAGTTGAATTTAAATACTGCTCGCTCATTCCATTTAAAAATACCTTATAAATATCACTAGAAATATCATTATTTTCTAACGCACACTTATAACTATTAAACAATGTATTATACATTTCTTCATAATATCTCAATTCTTTTGAAGCATTTATTACACTATAAATTTTTGAATAATTAAACTTTACTAACTCATTTAATGCCTTAAAAACACTATTAGATAATTTTATATAAGGCTTATTTACACTATTTTTGATAGTATCTAACACTATCGTATTTACAATCTCAGTATTAGTTCTCCCAAGAACTTTTATTATATCTGTAGGAACATCATCTTCTGTAATAATTCCAACCCTTATTGCATCTTCTATATCGCGGCCAACATATGCAATTATATCAGAAATTCTTACTACACAACCTTCCAATGTCATTGGTCTTATTTTCTTAGACATATCTATACTTTTAATACACTCATTGTATTCTTTAAGAAACTCATCCTTAGTCTTTTCTATCGGACAATACTTTTCTTCTAAAAGTTCCCCATTATGGCTCAATATTGCATCTAACACTTGAATAGATATATTCTTTCCTTTTCCATTATCTTCTAAATTCATAAGTGTTCTTACACTCTGAACATTATGAGCAAAAATTCCTTCACCATTTTCAATACTCAATTTATTTAATGCTTTCTCGCCACAATGTCCAAATGGTGGATGCCCTAAATCATGCCCTAGCGCTGCTGCCTCTATTAAATCTTCATTTAAACCTAAAGCTCTTCCTATAGTTCTCGCTATCTTACTAACAAATTGTACATGAGTCATTCTATTACTAATATTATCATTCTCAGTAAATGTAAACACCTGAGTTTTATCAATATATCTAGTATAAGATAATGAATATATTATCCTATCAGAATCCCTAAAAAATCTAGGTCTAATATCATCGACTTCATCAATTAATGTAATAGCACATTCATCCTTACATGCATATTTTGACAACCTCTTATTTCTCATTCTTTTTCTAACAATCTCTTCTTTTCTCATAATACCTACTTCTTTTCAACTATAAATAGCTCATCTTCATCTTTTATAACATAAACTATTCCTTCACTATCATATCCCAAATCTTTTTTATAATCCCACTTTAAATTAACTTCATATCCATCATATTCTTTATTGTTTATAGAATACTTATAACTATTAATATCTAATAATTCAATAGAACTAACCTCCGGTAATTCTATCCCATCTTCATTTATATATTTATACATTGTATCAGAAACATTTAATAAATAATTATCTTTTATGTCATTCATAACAAATTGTATCCCACCAACATCATCTTTAGATACCTTATTGTTTAATGTATATAAATCAATTATGAACAACTTAGATATATATTCAGCATACTTTTCATAATCTATAGAATCATTATTTAGTTCTAACTTTAATTCATTAAATATTTCTCTATATATATCTGTATCCCTTTCATACAATACATAACCATATTTAATTTTTTCTTCTTCTGATAAAAATTTACTTTTATCATTCTTAGGTTTCAATACTAGCACAATATAAATAGCTATAGTAATCAACAAAACTAGCATAACTATACCAACTAAGTGTTTTAAACTATCTATTTTTTTCATATACCCTCCCTAGTTAAGATAAGTATATCATCTTTATTAATAATTTACAATTTTATAGTTAAATATAGATTACATTTTTTATTTGTGCCTTACTTGTTCATTATAAACTTTTCTAAAAAACAAAAAAGTGACTTCTTCAGTCACTTTGTCAAAATATATGACCGCTATAAGGAGATTTAAAATCTTATAGCCTATGTGGATTCAACATCCATTAATATTGTTTGCAAAAAACTAATCATCTATACCTGAATTTATTATAAGCCCAATAACAAATATATATGCTAACATATACACCCACATCAACAATACTATTATATTTGAAATACTACCATAAAATATATCATAATGCGCAAAATTTCCAACCCAAAATGAATATATTTGAGAAGCAACCATCCACATTACCGTTGTAAAAAGTGAACCCTTAGTTACACTTTTACTCTTTATATCCTTGCTTGGTGCAATAGTATATATAATTTTTACTATTATATATATGAATAAAAAAGATAATGGATATTTCAAAACATAATATACTAAAAGTATTTTTCCAGAGACAGCACTAAATATTTTCAAATTAGCAATAAAAGTAAATATAAAGTCACCTAACGCAGGAACTATAATCATAAATAGTACTAAAGATATTAGAAAGAATGTCATTATTATAGATTTTATTCTCTTTTCTATCTCATTACCTAGTTTTACATTATATATAACATCAGAAGCAGTTATAATAGAATACGCACCTGTAGAAGCTAACCAAAGTGCAGCGAACAAATATATTAAAATGCTTAAATCAAAACCTCTACCACTTATTAAAGGTAGTAACAAATCACTAACAGCTTTTGGAAAAGACTCTGCAATAAACTCTGTTATAGAATTAAGTGATATAGAAAAAGTTGATGCCAATACTGCAATAAGTGCAATAATAGGTATAATAGTCAAAACAAATGAGAAAGCTAGCTGCCCAGGCAATATGGACATAACTGGCTTTCTAACTATTGTTATAATTTTAGTTATGTATTTTTTTATACTATTTATCATTTCTTAGAATTGCCATCCTTACTATTTTTTATATCAAGCACTGCATCATTTATAGCATCTTCTATTAAAGTAATATCATTTAAAATCATACTATAACCTAAAGTTGCTCCCTTTTCATGAGGCAAATCTTTCATAAGCTTATATATTTTTCTCATATAAAGTACGACTTGATCTTCATTATAACCTACCATATAAATCATAAATTCATTACCATCAGTTCTAATAATATCAGTATTTTTTAATTGATTATTTATAAGAATGTTTGCAGCAGCTTTTATTACGATATCCCCTTCTTGATAACCAAATTCATTATTTATATCTTTTAATCCATTTAAATCGATTACGATTATAGATTGTGGATAAACTTTATTTTGATCCCATTTATCTATGTTTGTATTTAAATAATTTCTATTTTTTAGAGATGTAAGTGGATCTATATATCTTGACTTTTCCTCAGTTAACTTTAAATTTCTTGTCTTCTTAATTCTTAAAAAAGCAATAAAAATAACCACAATTCCCGCAAATACAGCATAATAGAATAAAGAAATTGATTCAAATACATTATTACTCATTACATTTGACATACCTCTATTCTTAAATTCAGTATGATTTATGTTAGACAAATAATATTGAAAGGCCTCACTAAATGTATTATTAGTACTATCTCTCTTTATTAAAAAGTTATAATTTAAATCTAATGTACCCTCAAATACAATATAATAATCCTTAAGTTTACTATTCTTATAATAATTATATGTATTCAGATCTAATAAAATTAACTGATTCTTATTATTTAGTAAATTCTTTAATTTTGAATAAGTCTTCACCGTTGCCTTAGTATTATTATTAATATACGTAGTAAGTGCAGTATCACTAAGTGCATAGATTTCCTTCCCAGCTAAACCTACCCACGAATCAATAGTAACATTATTATTTATATGCGTTAACATCACGTACGAACTATTATATACATTTATAGTTTCATTACTACTCGTTGAATCAAAACCATAATAATTAAATATTATATCTACATTTCCATCATCAAATGCCTCTTTTAAAGCTTTAACAGAATTATACTTTTTTAATTGAAATTCTACCCCAGCAAAAGCTTCAAAACCATTTAAAAATTCTAAATTTAAGCCCTTACTATTTGAAATTTCATAAGGCACATTTTCAACATAACCATATATATATTTTTTACCTTTAAAAGATGAAATCGCTCTATCATCAATTTCCTTTGTCTTAAAGTAATAATAATTCATATTCTCAACAAATTTCTTTTTAAAATTATTATAATACCATTTATTATATAACTTAGTAAAAATACTATCTAGCTTGCTGTTATTATTACTAACAGACAATACATATTTATTTACCAAATTAGTTAGACTATTAGTTACATAATAATTATTACTAATGATTTCCTTCAAATATCTATTTTTAGGCAAAACTATATAATCTACTTCATCAGCAGCAAATGCGTTTAATAATTTAACATCATCCTCATAATTAGTAAATGTTAAATTATTTCCATAAGCTAAATACTCAGCAACACTAGTCAAATTAGATGTTAATACGCCTATTTTATACCCGGATAATTTTGATAAATCCTGTATTCTATTATTGGATTTACTTAATATTACATAATTATCTTCATAAAATAATAAGTCATTTCTACCAATATCATCCGTTTCATTTATTATCTTAAATACATAATCTCCGCTTGGAATATCCGAATTTAGTGAATAAGATACTCTGTTAAGTGAAAGCCCTGTTTCAGCTTCAAAATAATCCAAAAATGAAAGAAATATATCATTTTCACTAGAAGAAAATATTGGAACAGCATTCATAACATAAATGTCAATCATACTCTTCTTATTATTCTCAATCCACTTTTTCTCAGATAAACTTAATTCCTTACTATTATTAACTGATCTTATCACTAAAAAAATAGTTATAAACAAAATTACTGCAATTACTCCAATGATGATAAATAATTTTTTATTGTTCTTCTTCATTATTATCTACCTCACTAATTATTTCATCAGTTGCCCATGAAACATTTTCATTTTTCTTATTTTTATATCCAATTAAATTATAATTTGCATCTTCATTCTTTATGAAAAACTGAAAATCATAAAAAGCAATCTCTTCTTTAGAAAATTTTTCTAAAATCAGTTTAACTTTTTCTTTCATTTTATCTATAGTATTTTCATTTTTTGAAGTTTTAATACTTATATTAACTATTTTTCCTTGAACATTAACAGATGTACTTATAACATTTTCATCCTCTTTTATAAAATTAGTAACTTCATTCTTTTTATCATCGGTTATCACTACAGCTTCAATACCATCTAATCTATTACCATATACTGCAAGCTCATTTACCGGATTCAAATACGCTTTCATCGTAACAAATACAAAAACACAAAATAATACAAACAAAACTAAAACTATATAAATTCTATTTTTCAAAATAAAATTCCAAACTTTTTTCATTCTATCACTCCTAGCTATTTTATATTATACTATAAATCTACAATATATTCAAATAATATTATAAAATGAAAAAACAAGTAAAAAAATTACCCTTACATTTTATTAGAATACCCCATATTTTTGCTAATTAATTAGATAATATAATGATATAAAATCACTGATTTTAATCTGCTTTATTTGTACTAGATATTTAACACAAAAATTTGCAAGTTACTAAGTAAACTTTAGATTTTTACAAATAGTTATTAATTTACATTTATATACACTCATATATTGTTCTATAAATTTTTTTATCACTACAATATTCCATTACAAATACATTATCTTTTTTACATATTACTATT
>CAZMXJ010000064.1:0-5694 GCA_964570235.1 uncultured Clostridium sp.
ATAGTCATAGTTACAAACTGCATAAATTAAGATACTTTTTTTATTATCGACATTGCTAATTGCTATATGTTTTTCAACTCCATCATTTACAGTAACTTTAAGAATATCACCTACATTCTTAGTTTGGATATACTTTTTTATATCTTCTATACTATATACATCGTTATCATCAATTTTTAATATTTTATCTCCAACTTTTATGTCAGTATTCGCATTTTCATCTACATAAACAACATATATATTAGAGGAATTTATTTTTAAATCTTTTTTTAGGTAAGTATACGCAACATAATATGAATTACTAATTGAGTTTTCAAGCATTATTTTATTTCTCTTTTTTACATCATTCACATCTTCATTTCCCAATTTCACATCATCATTTGGTACTAAATCCCATGTTCTATTTAATTTAGCCATTATATAAGTTGCAATACTACCATCATATGTAGAAACATAAGTTAGATTTAAACTGCCTTTACTATCGTAACCATTTGATACCTTTACTTTACTATCTAGGTTAATTAGTCCACCTGGTGCTTCTATATAATATGGAATAGGTATATTAAATACCACTACCACTATTAATGATGAAATAATTAAAAATAGATTTTCTCTTATAATTTTTCTTAATTTTGAATATATTTTATTAAACATTTTATCCCTCACTATTTAAGTATAACAAAAAAGGAAAGATATTATGAAAAAAATAGTCATTAATTTAATTTATATTTGTTTAATATGTATAGTTTGTGTAGAGGTACTTATAAATAGTAAAGTTGTATTAAATTCTGTCAGAGTATCTTTCAGTATATGGCAAAATAATATATTTCCTTCATTATTTCCATTTTTTATAATTGGAAATATGTTAATATGTTTAGGTTTTCCTAGTATATTAGGAGAATTATTTAAGAATATTACTTATAAATTATTTAAAATTAATAAAAATGGTGCATTTATTATTATTTTAAGCATGCTTAGTGGTTTTCCTAGTAGTGCGAAATATATAAAAGAAATTTATTTAAATGGTTATATAAATGAAAAAGAAGCAACCAAACTACTAATGTTTACTCATTTTTCTAATCCACTTTTTGTACTAGGTACAGTTTCTTTGGTGTTTTTAAATGATTCTAAAATAGGTATACCTATATTAATATCACACTATTTAGGTAATTTAGTTATTGGCTTAATTGTTAGAAATTATTATGTTTCTAAAAAAGATAATTCTAAAATTAATATTAAAAATAGTTTAGAAAATATAAATAATAGTAAATCTTTTGGTCAAATTCTAAGTAATTCTATATCTAGTGGTATAAATACCCTACTATTAATATTAGGCACAATTTCAGTATTTCTTATACTTACTTCACTTATAAATACTATATTTAATTTTAGTGATTTAACTAAGACTTTTGTGAACGGAATATTTGAAATGACTCAAGGACTAAAATGCTTAGAAAGTTTAAGTATAAATACAAATATAAAAGGATTAATTGCAGTAATAATTCTTTCTTTTGGAGGACTATCTGTACATATGCAGACTCTTACTATAATAAGTGATACAAAAATAAAATACTTTCCATATTTTATTTCAAGAATATTTCATGCATTAATATCTGCATGTATATTCTATCTTTGGAAAATATTTTGATGTTATTCATAAGCACTAACTCTTATTCCATTAGATGTTTCTGTAACTCCTGATACATTATCAATTAGAGTAGTCCAATTGGTGTTATCACTAGATACATATAAACTATGATTATTGTATGATCTAGTATCTCCGTAATAATGCCATACTGCAATCTCATCTAAATCATAATTTTCAGTTAAATCCACAGTTACACATTGTAAACTTCCTGAAGTTCCTGCTTGTGCGTAGTTAGAATAAGTAATATCTCCATCTGTAATTCTACTATATGGATTTGATGACACTTCAGAAGATGTTCCTGTAATACTCTTACCTTTTGCAACATTAAATCCATTATATATTGCTTGAATTTCTATCCAATGATTAGAAGCATTTATAGTGTTACCATTTACACAATCTTTTATATATCTAGTATTATTAAGTCTAGTATTTGTCTTTGAATAATTTTGGCCTATATATGTTATCTTAGCTTTTCCATTACCTTCATTAACACCTACTTCCATTTTACCATTTATAAAGTATTTATTACTATAATGTAAGGTATTAGCTGTATGTGTTCTATCAGCAGATGATGTTATAGCATCTACTCCAGCATATCCTGAGATAAAGGATGATCCACCAGCTCCTGTAGTTCCATGGCCGTTACCACCACCATAGTAACCGCCACCGCCACCACCGCCCCATCCGGAAGTATTTGCCTGAATTGCATATCCAAAGGAACCAGCACGAGCAGTTGTTTCATATGCAAATCCTGCAGCACTTTGGCCTGAACCTATAGGTAAGTAGGTTGAAGTATTGTATGATGAATTACTTGATGTACCTTTGCCTCCAACTAATCCACCCCCGTTTCCAGCACTAGTAGTCAAATTGGATGTAGTCCCAGCACCGCCTGCTGCTACAATTATTCTATTATTTAATCCAGTAATATCATTCCATAGACCACCACTTAGTCTGATATCAGTAGCTCCACCCCCACCGTACGATTTTGCTTCAGAATTATTTCCACTATAACCTCCACCATTATAACCTCCAGTATTGGTTACTGTATCATTGGATGGTCCCATTTCACCGACATAAATATATAGTTTTTCTCCAGCATTTAATTTTATCACTCCAGAAGAGTATCCCCCTTTTCCGCCATTTGTCGAGTTTCCTCCTTGTGCACCCCATGCTTCTATTTTATAATATCCTGGCGCATTAACTCTAAACTCCTGTTCACTTCCTGTATATGAAAACTCTGCATTATAATTTCCTACCATAACCTTTCTTCTAAAAATATATCCGTCAAAGTTATAATGTAAATAATATGTTCCTGGTTTATTTATATTTAAAACATTATTATTTTCCCACTCTATATTTGGTGCATCCCCATCCCAACCTGTGTATCCTGGATCCTCAAAAGTTTCACCAACATTTAAGTATACCCCATACTCATCGTCTTTATCACCAACTAATTCAATATGAACGGCATTCCCAACTTTTACATATGAAAATTCATTTCCATTAACGACAATGACCATTACAATACCCTCAATATTTTTAAGTGTTTTCATATATCTTCTTAATAATACTGGAAAATTATTACTGTCGTTGCTATTAAAAAAGTAGATTAAATCGATCAAATATACATTTGTAATATTAAATTCTTCTTTTATTCTTGTATAATAATCAGAAGAATACCTTATTTCATTAGTAAGATCTATATAAGTATTTGTATCGGATAAAAGACTTATATCAATATCACCTATACTTTCAAAATACTTTTGAACATTAGAAAGTGCATTAATTGCATTAACGGTATTATAATTTTCACTTTCTTTAAATCCATAATAAACAGATGAAAATAATTTAAATACCCCTAATAATATTACTGCCACTACTGTGATTACTAATATTGTCTCCGATAAGAAAAAACCCTTTTCATTCTTTTTTTTCATATAAATCACTCCAAAATTATTGATATTCTACCTTACTTATTATATAATAATTTTATAAATAATACCATACGTATTTTTATAAAAGAGTAAAAAAGAATAAAATGGAGGCTTTGTATGCTTAAGACTTTTGATTATGAGAAGTTACCCGTTGTTGAAGTCGTAAACGAAATATTGTATGATGCAGTTAAAAGAGGTGCAAGTGATATTCACTTTGATCCGGAAGAAGAAGAGATGCTAGTAAGAATTCGTATAGATGGTGAATTAATGAATTATACAACTATCCCAAATACGATAAAGAAAAATTTAATTACACGTATCAAAATCATTTCTGGTATGAATATTACTGAAGTAAGATTACCTCAAGATGGTGCGATTAAGCAAACTATTAAAGATGAAGCTTTGGATCTTCGTGTATCCTCTTTGCCAACAAATGAGGGTGAAAAAATTGTTATTCGTATTTTAGACTACTCTATGAGTTTAAAAGGAATTGAATACTTGGGATTTAGCGAAAGAAATTTTAAAAAGATATCTAAACTTATAAATATACCTTCTGGTATTATATTGGTTACGGGTGCAACTGGTAGTGGTAAATCTACAACTGTTTACTCTATTTTGCAAAAACTAAATAAAACTGAAACTAATTTAATTACTGTTGAAGATCCAATAGAAATGAATATTACTGGTATTAATCAGGTACAAGTTAATAGTGAAATTGGTCTTTCTTTTGCTAATGTATTACGTTCTATATTAAGACAAGATCCAGATATAATAATGATTGGAGAAATTCGTGATAATGAAACAGCTAGAATTGCAGTTAGAGCATCTATTACAGGACACTTAGTATTATCTACAATACATACAAATAATTCGTTAAATACAATTGAACGTCTACTTGATATGGAAGTTGAAAGGTATTTGCTTGCAAGTGCTTTAGAAGGGATCATATCTCAAAAGTTAGCAAGAAGATTATGTGACAAGTGTAAAAGAAAAAGACCTACTAACGATTATGAAAAAGAGATTTTTAGAAAAGTATTTGGTATGCAAGTAGAAGAAGTGTATGCTGCTACTGGCTGTGATGAATGCGGAAATGGATACAAGGGACGTATTGCCTTACATGAAGTATTACTTATTACTCAAGAAATAAGAGATGCAATTTCAAATAACATGCCTAAAGATCAGTTGCGTACTTTAGTTTATAATACTGATGTTAATACATTGTTACAGGATGGACTTGAAAAAGTTATAAATGGTTATACTACATTTGAAGAAGTTATAAAATTAATCGAATTAGATGATGATATGGACGATAATAGGATGTCAGCATATAGATATGATTTAAATAAAGCGCTTAAACAAACTGAACTATCAAAAACTAGTCAATTAAATATTAATAGTATTAAAGAAGAAATATATAAGCCTTCAATAAATCAAGGTAATGATGGTTTATTTAAACCTGAATACGCTGATGATGAATTATCTAAAACACAAATTTTAGATTTATAAAAATAAAAGAGCTACAGCTCTTTTATTTTTAGCATAAATTCTTTGTCATAAATCTTCTAAGTGCACTACCTAAGCTTCTTCCTATTTCTAATATAACATTGGCTCCTCTTATAACACTAGAAATAATTGCTCCAGATAGTGAACCTCCTGTTACTAGGCTTAATTCTTTATTTGATAATTCTCTCATTTTTCCTCCTTTAATTACATTTTAGTGGCCTAGAAAAACCATCTATTATTCCAATTATAAATGTTAAAATACCACCAAATATTATAAATTTTGGTACAGCCCCTCCAGTTATATTATTCAACTGATTATCTGTTAATTCTTTCATAATTCCTCCTTCAGTTTATTAAAGTCTAAAATTTTGTTAAATAAATTCATACATACTTTAGAATGACTTATATATATAATCGTACTATCTTTGTATTTGTTTAAAACTTTTTCAATAATTTGGTATTCTTCCCTTTCCTCTATACCACTTAAAGATTCATCTAAAATTATTATCTTACTATTTTTAAGTAAAACCCTTGAAAGAATAATTTTTTGTTTTTCACCTTTACTTAGATTTGTCCCCTCTTCTTCAATGACACTATTTAAATTTAAGT